>NZ_NDHW01000183.1 GCF_002251945.1 Pseudanabaena sp. SR411 | reverse complement strand
AAAATGTCTGTCATTGGTGCTGTCATGCACAAGCTATTGCGGCAGGTCTTTGGTGTTCTCAAGTCTCAGCGTTCTTTCGATCCTAATTTTGTCCAAATTCCCTCTTGACTTTTTGGTGCTTAAGACAGTATCTACGGTATTTGTATAGGTAGGGGTTTGGTCTCCAAACCCAAATTTCAGCTAAGCTCTAGATTTAGGCGACGAAATCAAATAGCATCGTGGTCATATAACGCTCAGTCCACTCTGTGCCAAAAGACTTTTCGAGAACACGGCGAGTTTTATCATTTTGCTGTTGCTTCTCGCAGTAATAGCGCTGACCCGCCAAAATCTGATCGATTTCCACAGAAGTCGTTAACGGCTCAGTTGCCACCGCAAGCTGACAATGCAAAGTCAAATAATCACGCACTCTTTGTAAAAAAGCAGCCTCTTCGCGATCGCCCATTGGACGCACAAACAAACAAAAATCTGAAAAGATATCGCCCCATGCTGGCAACTCACGAGTTTGCTCAAACGCGATCGCAGGCAAGCTCGACAAAGCATTGTGGTAACTGCGAGGTAAAGCCCGTTCAGGATGCACAGGAGAAAGATCAACGATCGCTGCGCTGATACTTCCTCTGCCACCAACTAAGTCGGCTCCAAAAATAGGAATGCCATAGGATGGATTAGGAAACATCACACAATGCAGAATATCTAAGCCACTGCCAACTTTAGCGAGTTCCAAGTGCAGCTTCCGAAATTGGGGTGTGCTGTAGCAATGGTTCTCAATGATGAGACGCTCACCTTCTAAAGCTCCTTCCACATAGCCTAGATCTTCTGGAACTTGATAGGGAGACAAATCTAGGTTCTCTTGCCATACAGATTCGATACAGTTGGCTAGGTTCCGAATGAGGGGATATTGTTGCTCTCGCAGCGACGCTTGTATGGCTTGAGTCATGCGATTTTATCTCAATGTATATGAATTTTAAAAAAGTATTTATTCTGTGACCATGACTGATTTATTGTGCAAAATACGTGCAATTCATGGCTGTCGCTTACCAATACAAGTAAAAGGTGCGCTTCGCGCACCTTTTACTTGTATTGGTAAGCTCTCACCCGTTGCAGACGATTATGAATCCGATTAGCTAGATCGATGCCCACGATTGGTTTACATAAATAGTCATCTGCACCCACACTAAAAGCGAGGTTTTGGGTATTCGCATCTGTCATCACACTGAGAAATAATATGGGTAAATGCTGCCATTCCAGATTGTTTCTGAGAGCCTGACAGATTTCCAATCCATTGATTTGCGGCATATTGATATCTAACACCAAGACATCAGGCAAAACCGACTGTAACACCGTCCAAAAGTCCTGTGGATCTGCCAAGGTCGTCACTTTAAAGCCCCAAGGTTTGAGCAGTTTAGGAAGCGATCGCAAACAATCCACATCATCATCGACAATCATCACCTTTGCCTCGATTTGAGCATGATCCAGATGCAATCCTGACGATGATATGGTCGTATTTGTCCCTATGGGAGCGCTTTCGATGACATGGGTATTCTCAATTGACTTGTGCAAGGAAGTTACCAAGGCTTCCAAAACTTCTAACTGTTGTTTTTTGAGTAATGGTTGGCTTTGGAGTAAACTTTCGAGCTGACTCGCTAATTGCATGGCGATCATTAACCCAAATGTTCCTAGAGTCCCCGCTAATTTGTGCGATGTTTGTTGAGCCTGTGCTTGCAATTGCGGATCAAGATCTCCAGATTGTAATTTGCTGACCGCTTCAAATAATACTTCTAACTGCTCCAGACTTTTCGGTTTATTGCTGATCCAAAGCTGATTTAAAAATTCTAAATACTGCTTTTGTTGAGTATCTTGAGAGTTGGCGTTGGGTAACTTCAGCGAATTCGTAGTAACAGAATCAATTTGCTGTGGTATTGCCATCTCAGGGGCTTTGTCTGGTGCTTTGAGGTAATAGCCGCGCCCATGCACAGTCGCAATAAAATCTGATGGAGCGCCAGACTCTACTAACTTATGCCGTAATCGACGAATATGCGATCGCACCGTTGCCTCAGATGGGAACTCATCGGAAGACCAAAGGCGATCGAGGATTTCATCAGCACTTAGTAAATGTTGACTATCACGCAATAAAAGCTCTAACAACTCATATTCTTTATTGGTAAGGGTGAGGGGATGGTTATTGTAAGAAACTTCACAGGTACTCGGATTGAGTAGCAAATCTCCCCAAACTAATAAGGGAAAAGAACTAGCATTACTCCGCCGCAATAATGCGCGAATCCTTGCGATTAATTCGGGGACATCAAAGGGCTTAACGACATAATCATCAGCACCAGCATCTAGTCCACTAACCTTGGCTGTACTAGCATTTTGGGCGGTTAGTAACAGAATTGGCATAGTATAACCTTCCGCTCGAAAGCGTTGACATAGACGGATGCCATCTAACTTCGGTAAAACAATATCGAGTACGATTAAGTCATACTCGAATGTCGAGCCATAGGTCCACCCCATTTCGCCATCTTTGACCACATCGACAATATAGTGATTGTCTGTCAGATGCTTAGTTAAGACCGCAATTAATACGTCATCATCTTCTATAAGCAGTATCTTCATAACTTTACCAATCCAGCATTTTGACAATCTGATCAGGGAGATCAAGGGAATTAAAAGGTTTGGTAATCACCCCACTGACTCCTAAATCATTAAACTGCTTTCTTTCAGAAGTTTGAGCTTTAGCTGTCAAAAAGATTACAGGAATTTGGGCTGTTTGTGGATCCGCCTGAAGCGCTTTAAATGTGGCAATACCATCCATATCTGGCATCATCACATCGAGCAATATGGCATCAGGGCTTTCGTCACAAGCGGTTTTAATCCCTTGGGGACCAGAACTGGCAATTAAGACATCCCAATCGGCGACCATCTGAATGCCAAACTGCACCACAGTTTGAATGCTTTCTTCATCGTCAACAATCAAAATTCGTTTGGTTGGCATGGCTCTCTGTTAGCTATAAACAGTTATTTTCATTATGAAACCATTTGTGGATTTTGTATCATTTCGTATACCAAAACACAAAATGGCTATGCCATTTTGCGTTTTTAAAACCCTTAATGGGTTTGCTTCGTAAGCTATCGCCATCTGTATCAGGGCAAACTCAAATAGTGTGAGGCGGCGCTTTGCGCCGCCTCACACTATTTGGGAGACATCAGTTTGATATAGCTACTTGCGTCGTGCGAAGCACGACGCAAGTGGCGAACTGATGTTAACAAGAATGGCGACAGCTATAATTCATGAAAAGAAAGCAGATTTAGCGCAGCTTTGCCGCGCTAAATCTGCTTTCTTATTTCACGGCTTAGCCTTTATGCAACTTGATAATTGAAATTGAAGGTTGCCCATTGATGCATGTCTAGCATCCATGCATCATTGACATTAGCGATATTCCCAAAATCTGAAGGCTTACCTGCGCGATCAAGATCAGCGAGTAGGGCTTGGGCAACTTGTAAGGGATTGGGAATAGAAATTAATCCATTTAAGGAGGATGCTTGACGTTGTGAAGCTTCTAGGATTTTGGCTACCTGCAAAAGTGGCGATCGGCTAATCACAATGTAAACATCGACCATGCCTTTAGGGGCGGAGACAGCCCAATTCATTGGTGCTTTAGGATAGGGTATCGTGAGAGTTTCCGATGCGGGAATGATGCCATCATTGGCGTAGGGAGTGGCGATAAAGTTGGGTGTGAGAATCTTACTGCGTGGATCGAGGCAAAAGATTCGCATATACAGAGGCTGATCGCTAAAGTTTTCAATCTGACATTCCAGGCGATCGCCAATATTAATTGGTTTAGTCCGCACGGTGTTGCTGGCATTATTAGCAGGAATTAGAGAAGCCCTTGCCGCAGATTGACTTGCCACAGTCACAGATCGCTCATCAACACCGATCATCGCCTTGAGTGTGACCCGCACATCGAGATGGGTTGCAGCTTGATTTTCGGTAGTGCGGATTAGCTTGGAGGCGAGAAGACTTTCCAGAAAAGGTTGTAAGCGTTTAATCGCCACACCTACCGACTCGCCAACGGAGCCAAATGAACCAAGAATCGGTGTATGTCCAACTGTGAATAAGCCGTAGCTTGCTGACTGCACTCCAAATAGACAATCGGCACATTGTTCATTGGCATTTACGCCAAACATATTTGGTAAAGTCGAGAAGGCACTGGTAGCGTCCACTCGCTCAATTCTGCTTAAGCCGACATCAAGGGCGATCGCTAATTTGACATTGTGCGAAATGGCGCGCATTACTTCCTGAAGTAATTGTCCTGTTTCTAATTTGGGATTGATGCTGTGATCGTTTAAAACTTCAACTTTGCCATTAAATCCATTGCGTGATTTCAATTGCACTGTAGCTTGGGGATTCGCGGGAATTGATTTGAGAACAGATTGGGTTTCTGAGGCACTAGCTATTTCCGAAGTACTTGCTGCCATTACCTGCAAAATTGCCCCCGCTGCATAATTACTTAAAACGGCGATCGGTAAACCTGCCAAATAGACATCTGCTGTGTGGCGATCGCCAGTGCTATTCATAATCACGCCATCGGAACCAAAGTCAGGAATTGGTAACATCTCGGCAAAAGTAGTAGTGGCGATCGTCTTTTGTTTGGTTGGCTCAACTTCCCACATATTCGCAACTTGTTTCTCGATGGTGAGATTGTCATTGTGTAAAGCGCGGCGATCGAGGGTGGTTGCCAAATCACTCATCACCACATGGATCGTGGTCGCAGGAATGATCTGCCATAATTGCTGCACTAGGGAGTAGGTAAATGCACCACTACTAAAGCCTGACCATTGAGCATCAGCACAGAGCATATCGCCTGAGGCTGCGCGTAAAGTTGTGCTGATGGGGGTAGTTTCGGGTTGATTATCGCTGGATTCTGATGTTGGTTGCCAGTTTTTTAATCCAACTCGCGATCGCAGACGGAAATTCCCGATCGCCGATACATTTGGATAGTAAAAACCTGCATCGATCACATTCAAAATCCGATCTGTGGCGATCGCTTGCAGCCAACCCTGCCATTCCTGTTCCGTAATATCCCGTAGATTTTCTAAATTTTGAGGCAAGCCACTATCTACAGGGACGAGCGTATTGTAATTACCCAGTCGCGAACCATGTCCGCTAAAGTGAACGATTACCAAGTCATCGGGCAAGGTCTGGGCAACTAAATGGGTGGCGATCGCATCGGCAATATTACTGCGAGTTGCTTCTTGATCGGTCAGCGTCACGATATCTTGGGGAGCAAAACCAAAGCGATGAATTAGTAGTTCCTTTTGTAACTCCACATCGTTAACGCAACCATGTAAAGGTAGCCATCCATTATTAGTTGTTGCTGAGGCAAAACTTGAGGTTTCCTCTTTAGCATCATATTGATTAATCCCAATTAAGAGCGCTCGTTTGTGCTGAGTTGATGCTGTCGTTTTTCGTACATACTGCTCTGCGGCAAGAGCCACTCGATCGCGGGTGAGAAATTGCCATCCGATCAGACTGGTCAGACCCGCCTGCAAGAATTGTCGCCGTGCAATCCCCATATTTCTGCCGTGAATTCCTTTGTTTTTTTGCGATCGCTCCTTTAATTAAAACCGATTCAAGGCAACTCTTGGCAGTTATTTTGCCAGATTTTCACTGAGTAAAATTACTCAAAAGTAAATGCGGTGCTTTGCGCCCTATTTATTTTGGTACTTCCTTCCCCGTCTTAAAAAATAGACATTAAAACCCAAGGATTAGAGGTGCGGCGCGAAGCGCCGCACCTCTAATCCTTGGGTGGGAAGGAATATCTTTGTTTTTGAGGTTAAAGGTTTTCTGGATCAACACCCATTTCACGGAGTTTAGCCGCAAATTTGGCGATCGTATCTAGAGCTTGTTCTTTAGCAACTCTTTCGGCAGCAGCTTGTTCAGCCTGTTCAAGATAGGTTAAAAACCTTGTCCCATCAGGTTTGAAAATTTTGAGGGTTTCATCAGTAAGTTCAAAACGGATTCCTAAACGGGGGCTTTTCCAGTTTTGAATGTTGGTAATTGGCTCTAGGTGATGATCTTCAGGGTTTCTTACCCAACCGACTAGATCATTAGCAAGGTGATCATAAACATAATATTCTTCCACGCCATAGGTTTGATAGAACTCAAACTTCCGCGCCATCTCCGAAATCCGATTGCCCCTAGATAAAACCTCAAATACAACTTGAGGTGCAATTCCTGCTTCGAGGTGTTGAATGTAGGAACCTCTTGCGCCCTTTGGTCTGCCAAATACCACCATCGCATCGGGAGCACGACGAATTTCTGATTGTCCTTCAACGGGATACCAGAGCAAATCCCCTGCGACAAAGACATTATCATCATCTTTAAACAGATCTTCTAATCCACCTGCGATCGCCACAATCCATTGATAATGCTCGGTACTTTCAGCCATCGGTTGCCCATCGCTACTAGGATAGATGGTTTCTAATGTGGAGATGGCGTTGGTCATAGTTTTGGATCGGTATTTGGGATTGGTAAATTCGCGATCGCCAAGCAGCTAAATCTAATTATATAACTCATGTTACGTAGAAGTTTCTCCCTAGCCCTCTCCCAAAAGCTACGGTGTACACACAAGTTATCAGCTATAGCGTGAGTTCCTAATGATCCCCCTCAATCCCCCTTAAAAAGGGGGAAGAAGAAAATTCTCCCCCCTTTTTAAGGGGGGCTGGGGGGGATCTAAACCCTCAAACGTAGACAGAGAGAATTGCGGGTATACACGGTAGCTTCTAGAGAGGGAGAGGGGAACAATAAAACCTCTTGTTCCCCTTCTCCCTCTCTGGGAGAAGGGGCTGGGGGATGAGGGCAGATTTTTGTTCGGCGTAACGTGAGTTATATAATCTTTTAATCCAACCATCGCAAGTTTGCCCTTCGGACAAACTTGCGATTAATTATCGCCTTGTTACCTTGAGCCAAATATTTCCTAAATCCCTATATCTACATATTCCCTTTTGCAAAAGACGCTGTTTCTATTGTGACTTCGCAATCACGACAGGTGGCGAGAATCTCAAACAGCAATATGTTGATGTTCTCTGTCAAGAAATTGCGCTTACTGTCGCTGAGATAGCGCCTGTAGAGACTTTGCAAACAATATTCTTTGGTGGTGGTACGCCATCTTTGCTATCAGTAAAGCAAGTTGAGCAAATCCTAGAGGCGATCGCGAAATATTTAGCGATCGCCTCGAATGCAGAAATATCTCTTGAGGCAAATGCAGGCACAGTCAGTTTGGAGAGTTTGCAAGGTTATCGCAGTTTAGGGATCAATCGCATTAGTCTGGGCGCACAGGCTTTTCAACAAGAACTATTGGATGTTTGTGGGCGTGGTCACAGCGTGGCGGAAATATATGAAGCTGTGGATGCGATTAAAAATGCTGGTTTTGAGAACTTCAGTTTAGATTTGATTTCAGGGCTTCCCCATCAATCGATGGCGGATTGGGATTTTTCGCTAAAGGAAGCGATCGCTTTACAACCCACGCATCTATCGATCTACGATCTCACTATCGAAGAGGGAACAGCCTTTGGTAAGCGCTATCAAGCAGGTGATAATCCATTGCCAACGGAATCCCATACGGTCGAGATGTATAGGACTGCCCATGATTTACTTCCATCCGCAGGTTATGCCCATTATGAAATCTCGAATTATGCTCAATCTGGATATCAAGCAAAACATAATTTGACCTATTGGCATAATCAACCCTTTTATGGAATGGGTATGGGCGCAACCAGTTATATCAATCGCCAAAGAATTGATCGCCCTCGCAAAATGCGTGAATATCTTGATGCGATCGCGCTTTGGCAAAGTTCAGGAATTGGTTTTACGGCTCCGATTATTGATGCTGCGGAAGAGTTAATGGATACGCTGATGCAGGGGTTACGACTAGCAGAGGGTTTGAGTTTGAAAGCTTTGCAAGAAACCTATGGTCAAGATCTATGCGATCGCGCCATGCAGATTCTTGATCGCTATCGTGGGCAGGATTGGGTCAGGTTTGTGGAACAGTCTGGTGGGGATATCCGCATTATGTTAGTTCCTCCCGATGGTTGGTTGTTTTCTAATATTGTCATTGCTGATTTGTATGAGAATTTGTCGGTTTAAGGTTTGATAGGCGATCGCTTGTCTTAAAGTTATGTCTTAAAATGTAGATCAACTAAATAAGTTCTAGGCATATGAATATCAAGCTAGATTTGCCAAGTCCGTTAGAGCATGAGTTGTCTATAGAAGCTTCAAGGCTTAATGTGTCTTTGTCGGATTATATTCTCCAAGTGTTGACGCTGAGACGAGATTGGCTGGTTTTGGAGGAGATGGAAGATGCTGAAGATGTTGCCGATGCTGAAATGGCTTTACAGGAAGATGGCTTTATCCCTTTGGCTGATGTTAAAAGGGAGTTAGGGCTTAGTTAGATGTCATACGAAATTGGCTTTAAGCCTTCTGCTTTAAAGGAGATTCGTAAACTGGATGAGTTTACTCGACAAGGCATAATTTCGGAGATTGAGTTACTTGCAGATAACCCACGCCCAGATGGTTGTAAAAAGCTAAAAGGGGAAAGCAATTTATACAGAATTCGTGTCCTTGGTAATTATCGTGTTGTTTACGAAATACAGGATCGTAAGCTGATAGTTACTGTGGTCAAAGTTGGTCATCGGCGGGATGTGTATCGCTAAGTTGTTGCATTTTAAGATTATTCAAAAGCAGCAACTTAGCAATATAGCGTTTTTACTTTTTGTCTGAAGATGGGCGATCGCTCAAAATGACGCGAAATAGAAAGGCTAGCGCAACAATGATCCAGAATGTCGGATCGTTCACGAAGGCGGGATTGGTGCTTGGTTGTGGGTTGTTATTGGTTTGGGCGATCGCTTGAGTTGTGACTTGCTTTTGAACTTGATTTTGAGTATCCATATTTTTAAGTTGCTTTGGATTGCTTTGACAATATCAAGAATCTCAAATTCAGTTTGGAGTTCACTCCACATACATAGCCTTACAAGCCTTACATTGCCTTACATAATTAGGGTTACGACACTTCCCCCACCACCACAGAAAGGATCAATAACTGTAGGGTCAAAGCATTCCCGCAACTATTTACGAATTTATCGATCCTTTTACATCGGGAATGCTTTGACCTTAACCTCAAAACGCAGGGAAAATTTATTGGTGAAAGCGAATAGGGTTAAGCATTTGCGGAATGATATCTTGGTGATGAGTTTAAAAATTGTGGCGCAAATGCTTAACCCCTACTGGTGATTGTCTTTTTCTTATTAAAATTTCGGTTAAGATAAGCCTATCTAATCTCCAGATTGTCTATGTTTCCTAGTAATTTCTTAACTGATTTAGCTCGTAAGTACGAGTTGTCTCATGAGCAAGAGGAAGTATTTTTGCTTTGGTGGGGCAATGATAAGGACGATCGCGAGGTATCGGAGCAACTACACGTCACGGCAGAGGCAATCCGCAATCGTAAAACTGGTATTTACAAGAAGTTTAGTATTGCGGGTGCGGGTGCGAATAAGGCGATTAGGTTGCGAAATTGGTTAGAATCAGAGGCAAAAAAGCTAAATATAAAAGCCGATATTCAACCTGAGTCTGACGACCTCGAATTACTATTACAAGAGGTAACGCAGAAAATTGCTCAATTAGAGAACAATCAGTCAGAATTCATTAGTTACAACCTCAAATTATTGATACAGACGGTAAGACAGAAAATCACTGAATTGTCAAATAATTTGTCAAATATTGATTTTGTAGCGCAAAAGACGAAATCAGAACTTGATTCTTTAAATGAGAAAGAATTAAAAATTCAGAACTTACTAAAGCATCTACTAGCTATAGAACTTGATTGCTTAGTGCAAGAGGTAAAGACGAAAGTTACATCTGATGTCACTGAAAGGTGTGGAACAATGAGGGTGTTGGACATGACGCAACCTGTCGATTTAGATCGGATTTATACCGATGTGAATATCGTCAAGGATGTGACTGGGCGGCGGCGGATTGGCTATGACGAGGTGATGGAGGTATGTACTCGTGAGCATTTTGACCGCTTTTTAGTGGGGACGATTAAAGAACGGGTGACAGGATTTGAGGCGGTTGAGGAATTTCAAAAGCTGGTGGTGTTGGGTAAACCGGGGGCTGGAAAAACCACGTTTATGAAATATTTGGCAATGTCCTGCCTCGGCAGTAGGTTTCATGGGGAACTTGTGCCGATATTTGTGACTCTGAAGGCTTATGCGGAAGAGAGAGGACAGCCAACGCTAGAGAATTACATTTTGACGGAATTTCAAAAGCAGGAGGTGGGGGTGGAGGTGGTGAAGCGCTTGCTCAAAGAGGGAAGAGCGTTAATCCTTTTGGATGGTTTGGATGAGGTGAAGAAAAAGGATGATCGGCGGGTTAAGCGGGATATTGATCAATTTTCGCGAGATTGGCTAAAGAATCGGTTTGCGATTACCTGTCGGATTGCGGCGCGAGAATATCAGTTTGAGAGGTTTACAGAAGTAGAGGTTGCGGACTTTGATGATCAGCAGATTGCAACCTTTGTCAATAATTGGTTTCGAGAAAAGGACGATTCCAAAGGGGCACGATTGTTAGAGAGATTGAATGGTAACGAACCTGTCAAGGAATTAGCTAAAAGTCCTTTATTACTGACTCTGTTATGCTTGGTATTTGGAGAGCGTAACGACTTCCCGCCGAAGCGATCGGAACTGTATAAGGAAGGTTTGGAAGTATTAATGAAAAAGTGGGATGCCAAGCGAAATATTGAACGGGAGATGATTTATAAGCATCTTTCGCCACAAAATAAGGAGGATCTGCTGGGGCAAATTGCATTTAATACATTTGTGAATGGTGAATATTTCTTTCGGCAAGAGGATTTGCAACGCCAGATTAAGGACTATATCTGCAATCTTCCTGAAGCATCCGCCGATCCTGATGCGTTGCGGCTAGATAGTGAAGTTGTGCTAAAGGCGATCGAGCATCATCATGGGTTGTTAGTTGAACGTGCAAGAAATATTTATTCTTTTTCCCACTTGACTTTTCAAGAATATTTTGCTGCGCGGGAAATTGAGAGGGAAAGATACTTTGAAAGATTAATAGATAATATCTCTAATCCAAGATGGAAAGAGATTTTTTATCTAACGGCGGAGATGTTGAGGCGATCAGATAACTTTTTACAGTTAATGAAATGTCAAATTGATGGAATATTGATCAATGACGAGAAGCTATACACATTACTCGAATGGGTAAATCAAAAAATAGATTCTATCCGATTTACGTATAAAACTGTCGCTGTTAGAACTTTTTATGCTTACATTGCTTGTCGCACCCTTGACTACGAACGAGATCATGATCTCACCCTTGACAACAATCTTAATCGAGACCTCACTTTTGACCTTGCCCGCGATAGAAGCCTTGCGATTACTGTTGACCTTAACATCAACCGTGCACTTGACTTTGACCTGTCTCTCGACCTAGCTCTCACTTGCACCCTTGATCGCGCTAAAAGCCTTGCTCGTGATCGCGCCCTTGCTCTTGTTTTTGCTCGTGACCTTGCTATCACTCTAACTTCCTCTCTTACCTTATCAATAACACTCTCCAAAGAAATTTACGATAAAAAATTATACCAATGCCTACAATCTCTAGAAGCAATGATTCCCAATCCTAGTCAAGATTGGGAATCATTTATAGAATGGTGGCAGTTTAAATGGCAAGAATGGATTGAACAATATCGACAGGTATTAATTAAGAATCGTAACATCGGTCATGATTGGCAGTTGACTTATGAGCAAGTAGATCTTCTCAATCAATATTACGAAGCCAATCTTCTTCTTGTCCAGTGTATGAACCGCAGCTACGTCAGCAAACAAGTCCGCGAAGAAATCGAATCAACGATGCTGTTACCAAGTAAAAAGTAGAAAGGAAAAAGGAAAAAAATTCTTTTTTGGATTCTTTGTTTGTAGGTTAAATTATTAGCGATTCTTTAACAACCCCAATTTTTACTTCTACCCTTTACCTTTTTACTTTGTTCGACCAACCTTTACCCCGCGATCCTCGAACAGGGCTACCAATTCCCGACTCTCCCTATCCTCATACTCAAATTGGTTCACGTACCAGTCGGCGCACAGGAGACACATATCGCCAAGCCAGAGAATTTGGCTATGATGGCGAAATTATTAGAGACATTGATTTTACCAATCATCGCCGTGCTGACCATACTAACCCACATCAACATCGCTATAATCAACTTACAGGAAAGCGACAGTCCGCCGAACCACTATAGCTTTTCAGGAAAATAAAAATGTCTAATGTAATTGAAATCAAATATAAGAATAGCCAAAATACATCGACAGTTGAACTAATTGACCTGTTAAACCTGATCGAAAGTAACAAACAGCAACAACTTATCTGGTCAATTTTAGATCTCGAAGCGATCGGCGATATCAGCACGATTTGGGAAAGAGGCATCCTCGATTTAGAAGCAAATATCAAATATTTACCCCAAGGATTAATCCTGAGTTGGCAAATGCTAGTTCAATTAGCTCAAAAATTTGATCAAGTAATTAATACCGTCATCGTTGGTTGTCAAAAAGTATCTAAAATTCCATCTTTAGAACCAAACGTAGATCTAGATGAACCTTGCGAAATCGTTTTAGAACTAATCGATAGCTCAGTTTGGCGCATCTACACTAAAGACAAACTTCTATCTGCTAAACTCGCACTGTTCACTCCAGAACCAAGTAATGTTAGGCAATTAGAAGCGATCGCTAAAGCTTTACGCTCATCTAGGTAAATAGGTGGAAGGAGGGAAAAGAAGCCGACGCAGGAAGTCAAAATCAATCCAACGTAGATTGTATGCCCACTCGAACATGGCTACATACAGATACA
>NZ_NDHW01000018.1 GCF_002251945.1 Pseudanabaena sp. SR411 | reverse complement strand
TGTTCCACTAGGATTAGTGGAACGGAAGAAGATCCCGCGCCGAAAACTGGATGTTTTGCCAGAGAGAGGCTCAGAACTCTATGACGAGAGCAGAAATGAAGGGTCTAATGCTGGCAAGATAGAGGAAATAGAGGTTACTAAACGGTTTGAGTATGAGGAATTTTTAGAACAGGTTATACGCCAGCGAAAAAATATAAAGAGTCAAGTCAATAGAATTACGATTATTGGTGAGCCAGGAGCAGGAAAAACAACTCTCCTTCAGCAAATTGCAAAATGGATACGCACAGAATTTTCAGAATCAATAGTTATCTGGATATCGTTAGCAGATTTGCAGGGCAAAACGATAGAGTACTACCTAGAAAAAATCTGGCTAAAAAGTATCATTCGTGAAGAAGGGGGAACGGAAATTTCTGTAGCAGATAAAAGCAACTTTTCAGATCAATTTAAGCAAGGGCGCGTCTGGATACTGCTGGATGGTTTGGATGAAATGCAGTCTCGTGGAAATTCATTGAGTGAAATTCAACGTCAAATTCAGGAGGGAGGATGGGTGCGGCAGGCACGCTTGATTTTAACTTGTCGGTTAAATCTGTGGGATGGAAATTACAATACCTTAGCTGGTTTTGAAACGTATCGCACTTTAGATTTTTCTTATCCCGCACAAGTAGAGCAATTTATTCAACAGTGGTTTGCACCACGAGGAAAGAAAGATTTAGGGCAGGCACTATGTTCTGCATTGAAAGAACCAGGGAGAGAACGAATTCAAGATTTGGCTAAGAATCCGTTACGATTGACTCTCCTATGTTTTAGTTGGTATCTACAACAAGGGAAACTACCCGAAACTCAAGCAGAACTATATCAAAAATCTATAGACCGATTTTATGAATGGAAGCAGGAACAGTTTCCAACAACATTCACACAAAGAGAATCTCTGAATCATGCATTAGCAGAACTATCTTGGCAAGCAATTGATGATACTGATAATCGACAACAGGCTCGATTTCGACTGCGTCACGAATTTGTCCGCCGCCACTTAGATAAACCACTACTA
>NZ_NDHW01000182.1 GCF_002251945.1 Pseudanabaena sp. SR411 | reverse complement strand
TTTCAGCTTTTAGCCCGCACTTGAGTGCAGGGCTACTTATACCAAAACGCAAAATGGCTACGCCATTTTGCGTTTTGGTATAAGCCCTATTTATGTCTTTCCGAGTTCTTTACTTTTGATCTGCATAATCAACGCATTCACTGATTAACAGGGCTAAAAGAAATGATGAACTGGCGCAAACTTCACCGCTTTATCGCTCCTATTCTGCTAATTCCAATTTTGCTTACCACTGTTACAGGCGTAGCCTATCGCGTGGGTAGAAGTTGGTTTGGCATGTCCAAAGACATTGGCGAAATCTTTTTGAATATCCATCAAGGCTCTTTTCTAGGACCACAACTCCGAACCTTTTACGTTTTGCTTGATGGACTTGGCTTGATTGGCTTACTCGTAACTGGAATCTTCATGATGGGAATATTTAGCAAAAAACGTCGCCGCTCTATCCAAGATATCTAATTTGGAATTCGCAAAATTACTGGATGGTTGGGGTAATCCAGAATAAATCAAGATTATTTTAGAGAAAACTAATATGAATCGTCGAAAAATTTTAACTTGGGTGGGGCTAGGTTGGCTAGTGAGTGTGCTGCCATCTACGCTAACCTCATGCTCAACCGCAACCAAACAAGCTGAAAGCTCAATGACCGCTTTAGCAAATCCATTGCCAGCAACTTCACCTGTAGCTACGACAAGCACGATCGCAAGTTCGCCTGTAGCCGCAACTACTGTAAGTAAAGGCTCTAGAGTCATCGGCTCGATCGCTCAACTAGAACGCGATGGGCAATTAATAGCTGATGGTGTCATCATTGTCCGCGATCGCCGTAATCCCCAAAAGCTATTTGCGGTCAATCCTATCTGCACTCACAAAGGCTGTGATGTGAACTGGCAACAGGACAAACAAGAATTTTTCTGTCCTTGTCATGATGCAACCTTTGCCGCAGATGGTAGTCCTCGCGAAGCTCCCGCCAAAATCCCTTTGGCAACTTATGCCGTCACAGTGGAAAACGAACAGGTTTTAATTGTTGGTGATACCAGTTCATCATCAAATCTTCAAAATAATCAGGCTAGTACTAACGAATCTCCCTCAAAACGCGATCGCTTATCTTCAGAACGTAAATCAGATGTACAGCCTGATGATGATAGCCCTAACCTTTCTCCCAAAAAGCAAGAGCGGCGATCTTCAGAGTCGGAATCTGAGCAGGAAGATGAGGAATGTCGCAAAGAGAAGCGCAAACAGACTAGGACATAAGCAAGAGGCGGCGCTTTGCGCCGCCTCTTGCTTTTTGGGTTTTGATTTGTCTTAATGCAAGTGACCTAACAAAACCAGATAATATTTTAAAAGCCTTGCAAAGCAAGGCTTTTAAAATATTATTTTTGTAAATACCATGAGTGCAACGGCGCAGATAAATACGCTTTTAGAAGAACAGGTTATTTTAGTAGATATAAGCGATCGCCAAGTGGGGATTGCGGAAAAATTGCAAGCGCATCGGGATGGTTCACTACATCGTGCTTTTTCGATTTTTGTGCTGAATTCACAGAATCAACTTTTATTACAAAAACGAGCTAAACATAAGTATCACTCAGGAGGACTTTGGACAAATACCTGTTGCAGTCATCCTCGCCCCAATGAAATGACACTAGATGCGGCTCATCGTCGTTTGCAAGAAGAAATGGGCTTTGACTGCGAGTTGCAAGAGCTATTTAGTTTTGTTTATCGCGCCCAACTAGATCATGAACTAACCGAGTATGAGTTTGATCATTTGCTGCTAGGATATAGCGATCACGAGCCTGTTCTCAATCCTGAAGAAGCTGAAGATTGGAAATGGATAGATTTAAAAGTTTTGCAAGCTGATATTCAAAAAAATCCGCAATCTTATACCTATTGGCTACGTGATTGCTGCGATCGCTTCATTACTGAACTAGGATAAATACAAACAACTCAATGTTGTTTGTATTTATTTTTCTGGAGGAAAATATGGAAACTTATTCAGAAGAACAAGTCGATCAGATTCTCCGTTATGCCCTTGCTAAAAGAACCAATGGTCAAAATTTGACCAAACAGCAAGTATATGAGATTGCTTCCGATATGGGTATCAGTGAAGCCGATTTCTTAGCATCTGTGCAGGAATGGCAATCTACGCAAGCTGTTTGCAAAGAGCAGGTAGAGTTTGATAAATACAAAAGAAAATCTTTAAAATCAAATGTCCTGAAATATGCGATCGTTAATTCTTTTTTAGTAGCACTCAACCTGTTTACATCTGGTCGAATCGGTTGGGCAATCTATCCTTTATTGTTTTGGGGATTAGGCATTGCACTAGATTCATGGGTTATTTACCAGTCAGAAAGTGAAGAATACGAAAAGCAATTTCAAAAATGGCTACGTAAACAAAAGCGCGATCAGCTTACAGCTCAAATTACAGGTAAGTTAACCACTAGCCTCGAAGAATGGCTCAAGTAAAAAAAGAGGTAATGCTTCGCATTACCTCTTTTTTTATATGCGGATGGAGAGACTCGAACTCTCACATCAAAGATACTAGAACCTAAATCTAGCGCGTCTACCAATTCCGCCACATCCGCTTGAGTTAGGTGTTTTTTGCACCGAATAAAATAATACAGCAATCTTGGTGAATTACTACACAAAATTTTAATAGACATCTAGAGGTAATCATGTGCGGCTCTCTACGCCGCACATGATTTACAGCGATTTGCGCTTGACCCCAAATCAAGAAAAATCTTAAAAGCGTTGCTTCGCAACGCTTTTAAGATTTTTCTTGTGGTTTGTTTAATTGGCAATTGTTGTAAGAATTTAGTGTTGCGGGTCTTTGCCTCGCAACACTAAATTCTTGACTGGGAAGTGCGTAAAAGGAGGCAAACCCAGAAGGTAAAGGCTGATAACGAGGGGCTTAAGCCCCTTGCCTTTCTTACAAATGATTTAGGATTGCTATACAATCATTTTGTTTAGTTGCTTGATCTATAATTCCTATTCTGAGCATACCTTTAGCCCCCTTGTTGAGCATGTCCGTCTAGTGCATATCCATAAGCCTCAAAAAATCGATCTAGAGCAAATTTATCCCTGTCCTTGCCCTCGCAAACGCGGCAAGCTAAAGCCGATCGCACTAACTGATGCTTTTGGATGCGATCGCTGCTCTTTACTATTTCAGCTAGAAAACGACGGCTACAGTCTATTGCAGTTAGGTGGGATTGAGTCGCAACAACACACATGGCAATGGACGGGTAAATGGCAACCTATTCGTAGAAATGGACAGCAAACTTGGCTAGAAATGGCTTTGATATATGCGGCTTCACTGCTGTTTTTTGCTTTAGTCATTGTCTGGGCGCTAAATCTCAAATCAACTTTAGGTATTCCTCTAGCCATTTTGTTGTTTACCCTTTTAGGTTTGCTAATATGGCGATTGCTCGTGATTCGTCGGCGCGATCTTTAACAACTATTTATTACAGAGTATGTCACCAGAAGACCTTACAGGCTTCATTTATAAATCCCATGCAGCAGCGCTGCAACTAATGCAAATCTCTACTAGAGACCGTGATAGTTTGCTACTAGAAATTGCCAATAGTATTAAAAAGCATAAAAACGCAATTTTAGAAGCGAATACGCTGGATTTAGAAGCTAGTCGCGATATGGCTGTACCTGAGTTGGTACTGGAGTGGCTGAAACTGACTCCCGATCGCCTCAACAATGCGATCGAATGTCTGACCCAGCTTGCGAATCTGCCTGATCCACTCACCCTGCATGTGGGCATTAATGGCTATCAGCGCGTCCCTTTAGGCGTGGTAGCTTTTATATATGAGGGATTTCCTCAACTGGGCTTAATTGCAGCAGGAATGTGCCTGAAGGTCGGTAATACAATTATTCTCAAGGGTGGTAGCGAAGGCACAAATACCCAAGAAGCGATCGCGGCGATCGTGAAGGAAATCCTTATTGCCAGAAATTTTCCTGAAGCATGTATGTCCTGCGTCCCCAAAGGTGTGACCCTCAAAGAACTAATTGTCCAAGAAAAGTATTTGCGATTGGTTATTCCCTATGGTCGTCCTAGCTTTGTGCAGCAGGTGAGCAAACAGGCTACGGTTTCGGCTTTGCCAATATCAATGGGCAATTGCTATCTATATCTATCAGCTTCAGGCAAGTTGGACTTTGCCAAAGAAATTATTCTGAATAGTCGTAAAGGTGATCCTGATGCGGTGAATGCGATTGAAAAGGTCATTGTGCATCGGTCTTGGCTGGATCGCGCCTCAATTGATCGTGGGCTAGGCGAGTGGATTAGTAGTCTCAAAAAGCAAGGTTTAGTAGTACGTGGTTGTGCGGAGACAACCGCATATTTTCGGCAATTTCTAGAAGAATCCCATATTGAGGAAACAGACAAACCCAGTCAAATTCTCATTGACCAATCGATCGAGTCGGAGGATATTTGGGGACAGGCTTATTTAGACGAGACGATCGCTATCAAAATTGTTAATGATACTGAGGAGGCGATCGCATGGATTAATCAGTACAGCAGTGGTCATGCCGATGTATTGCTGACTGATTCCCTATCCGAGCGCGATCGCTTTGTTAGTCGCGTTAATAGCAGCACGATCTTTGTCAATGCCCATAGTCGCTTTAGTCGTTGCTCTAAGCCTAACGATAGCGGCAATGCCAAAATTGCTCTGGGTATGTCTAGCTTAAAAACGCGAGGTGCATCTAGATATCCGGGGGTGATTGATATCTATGCACTCACGACGACTAAGCAAGTGTTGACAAATTCATGGACGCAATAAATTTAGCAATAGCGCTGAAGTAATACTTCTAATTTCTCGACTGGCGATCGCGGCGGAAATCTTGGTAATTCCTGTTCTTGTTGGCGATCGTTAAGCAGACAAAGTACGGGGATTTCATACTGATAGCGATCGAACCAGTCTGGATTACTCGTGATATCCCTAATTTCTAGCTCGAAGGCAACTTGCTTTACCTGTTGTAATTTTGTCAGCAAACCTTCACACAGGCAGCATCCTTGCTTGCTATACAAAATTAGTTTCATAGATTTTTTGTTGAATATAACTCCACTATGTTATATTATTAATCCGTCAGAACGCATAGCTCAGTTGGTTAGAGCACCACGTTGACATCGTGGGGGTCGGTGGTTCGAGTCCACTTGTGTTCATAGTCTGGAGAGCCGATAGTAGTAAGTCTTTTGGGAGTCCCAATCAACTCCTGAAGGACTCTTCTAATTTCAATAAGAAACCTCGATTTGGAGACTGGGTTTCGTCGATTCAAGTATGTTCAGGAAGTCTTAAAATTACTTCCGCAAAAATTAGACCATATTTTATTGGCATCTATTTTTGCTAAAGTTGCTAATCTAGGGGCTATCCACCCCATTCCTTCGTTTACAGATACACTTTAATTTGGCGAAGGTATGATAGTAAGAATTGCTGGGCGATCTCTGTAGCAAGTAGTATCTTTTTATTTATTCTCTTGTATTTTATATTACTATATAGTAATATATTAGAAGAGTCTTAAAAGTTCAGGAATTTACTGCCATGCTATTTCGCCAGTTATTCGATCAAGAGACAGGAACCTATACTTACCTGATTGCCGATCCAGCTACCAAGGAAGCAGTCCTAGTCGATCCAGTTTTAGAACAGGTTGAGCGCGATCTTAAACTCTTGACAGAGTTGGGCTTGACTCTTAAATTTTGTTTGGAAACCCATATCCATGCGGATCACATCACAGGCACTGGCAAATTACGCGAACTAACGGGCTGTGAAGGGATTGTCCCTGAAAATGCCCATGCGGCTTGTGCCAACCGCTATGTGAAACATGAAGAAATTTTGCAGGTGGGAGCAGTCAAAATTCAGGCGATCGCCACATCTGGACATACCGACAGCCATATGTCTTTCTTAGTTGATGGCACACATTTATTAACGGGTGATGCCCTTCTAATTCGCGGCTGCGGACGCACCGACTTCCAAAGTGGCGATGCAGGCACATTGTATGATCATGTCACTCAAAGGCTATTTACTTTGCCCGATACTACCTTTGTTTACCCTGGACATGACTATCGCGGCAATCTGGTATCTACCATTGGCGAAGAGAAACAATGGAATTTGCGTTTTGTAGGACGCGATCGCCATCAGTTCATTGAGTTCATGGGCAGCCTTAATCTTCCTAATCCCAAAAAGATAGCGGAAGCTGTACCTGCTAATGAGCGTTGTGGCAAGGCTCCTGTCGTTGCCTAAACAAAGGGCTTAAGCCCTTTGTTTAATACTTTCTCACCTATCTATAAATTTCTTAATCCTATGACAACTTCACAGAACCAAACTTCTGTATCTGAGAATCAAATTAAGCTTATTGATGTTGACCAACTCAAGCAATTAATTGATCGCGAATCTGTTGAGTTAGTTGATGTGCGTGAGGCGGATGAATATGCCAGTGAGAGAATTGATGGAGCAATTTTGGTTCCATTATCAAACTTTGATCATCGTCAAATCTCCCACAATCCAGACAAACAGGTGGTTCTCTATTGTCGTTCTGGCAACCGTTCTCATCGCGCCGCCGAAAAATTGCTAGATGCGGGATATGCCGAAGTGACACACCTCAAGGGTGGGATTATGGCATGGCGATCGCAGGGTATGTCTATCAAAGCCAATAAAAATGCGCCCATCAGTATCATGCGTCAAGTGCAGATTACGGCAGGTTCCCTTGTTTTCTTCGGCACAATCTTAAGTGCGGTGGTTTCGCCTTGGTTCATGCTATTAACAGGATTTGTTGGCGCAGGGCTAATGTTTGCGGGAATTAGTAACACCTGTGCGATGGCTGGTCTATTGTCAAAGCTACCCTATAACCAAAGAAGATAGAACCTTCACCCCTAGCTCCTCTTTCATTAAGGGAGAGGGGAAATAGAACAAAACCATGACTTCTTTACCTAAATCACTAACTACGCGATTACAGCAATATATTCCTGCTCTCGATTGGTTAAGACATTATCAATCGAAGCATCTATTTGGTGATATCACCGCAGGAATCATTGTTACTAGTCTTTTGATTCCGCAAAGTATGGCATACGCTCTCTTAGCGGGGTTGCCCCCTCATGTTGGACTCTATGCCAGTATTTTTCCTGCAATTATTTATCCATTGTTAGGAACCAGTCGGGTATTGGCGGTGGGGCCTGCTGCCGTTGATTCCTTAATGGTGGCGGCTGCGATCGCTAAATTCGCACCTCAAGGTAGTTCCGAATACCTAGTTTTAGCAATAACCTTAGCGCTCTTGGTCGGGATTATTGAAATAGGCATGGGCGCTTTGCGAATGGGATTTTTAGTTAACTTTTTGAGTCGTTCGGTGATTTCAGGTTTTATTAGTGGTGCAGCGATCATTATTGGCTTTAGTCAGGTCAAACATTTACTGGGCTTAAAAATTCCTGCCACCGAGTCATTTATCGAACTTCTCACTTTAATCGTTAGCAAAATTAGCGAAGTCAATTGGGTCACTTTGGGGCTAGGACTAGCCAGCATGGGGATTTTGCTGTATTTTAACCAGCCGCTCGTCAAACAACTGAAACGCCAAGGCTGGAGCGACCAAAAGATTTTACCTGTTTCTAAAAGTGCGCCTTTGCTGGTGGTGATTTTAGGATCGTTGCTCGTATCGATTTTCCAATGGGATCAAGGTTTGGGAATTAGAGTTGTGGGTATGGTTCCATCGGGCTTTCCACCCTTGACCATCCCCACCTTTGATCTGCAAATTTGGCGATCGCTATTACCTGCGGCTCTAGCGATCGCTTTAGTTGGTTATATGGAAGGATTCTCAGGGGCGCAAGCCTTTGCCAGTAAGCGCCGTGAGAAGATCGATCCGAATCAGGAATTAATTGCTTTTGGTGCGGCAAATGTGGGTGCAGCTTTTTCAGGTGGATATCCTGTAACGGGTGGGGTCAGTCGTTCCGCAGTGAGTTTCTCGGCAGGGGCAAATACGGGCTTAGCTTCGATCATTACGGGAATATTAGTAGCAATTACAGTGATGTTTTTGACATCATGGTTTTATTTTCTGCCGCAAACCTGTCTCGCCGCAATTATCATTACCGCCGTTTATAAATTGATTGATTTTGCCACCCTCAAACGGATGTGGAATTATGACAAAGCCGATGCGATCGCATGGCTATTCACCTTTGGTGCTGTCTTAGGTTTAGGTGTCGAAAAGGGCATTATCTTTGGGGCAATGGTGGCTTTGTCTCTGCATCTATGGCATACCAGTCGCCCACACATTGCGATCGTCGGACGCTTAGGCAACTCCGAACATTTTCGCAATGTTCTTCGCTACGAGGTCAAAACCAGTCCCCAAGTTTTGGCAATCCGCGTTGATGCCAGTCTCTACTTCGCCAATGCCAAATATATGGAGAATTTTTTAAATCGAGAAATTAGCGATCGCCCAGTCGTAACCAGTATCCTCCTAGTTTGCAGTGCAGTCAATCTCATTGATGCTAGTGCTTTAGAGGTTCT
Source organism: Pseudanabaena sp. SR411 (assembly GCF_002251945.1). Classification (GTDB taxonomy): domain Bacteria; phylum Cyanobacteriota; class Cyanobacteriia; order Pseudanabaenales; family Pseudanabaenaceae; genus Pseudanabaena. Next base: position 820 of record NZ_NDHW01000182.1, on the reverse strand, counting down.
TGAAAGCCTAATCGCCGATTTAAGAACCCTAGGTATTAACTTCTATTTCTCGGAAGTGAAGGGACCAGTAATGGATAAATTGCTCAAAATTGGTTTTGTTGATTATGCTGGACGCGATCATTTCTTTCTCTCTACTGATATCGCTATGCGTGAGTTAGCAGGTATTTAGCCAACTAAACTGGTGTGACCAAAATTTGATGTAGGAATTAGAGAGAGAAACCATAGCGATTGATTTTAGACCAGAATTGTTGCCAACAGCCTTTGGTATAAGTCAAAGTTCTAAGGCTCAAAACTACAGAAGCACCCCAATCTTTCCATTTCATGCTAGAACACTCCAACCGAGTCTTGATAATTACTTTGCAAGCCGATTTCCCCGAACCGATTGGTAAATTCGAGGAGATGGTTTCAACATAAAGCATTTGGTGATGATGATTGCGAAAATAACTAATAGCATCTTGAAGCCCTTGGAGAATCGATTGAGAAACACGATAGTTTGCATCTCTGCAAGTAACCTAGAAGCCTTCCCAACTTCATGTAAGGATGTGACAATGAGTATCGATCCAAGCTTGAGACTGTCAAGTGCCTCGACTAGGACAACTGATTGCTCCCTTTACAATTAAAGGTTCTTGCAACCGCAACGTATTTGAAATCTGGTTAGAATCTTGCTTGATTCCCACTCTTAAGGCAGGGCAGTGGGTAATTATCGATAATGCTACTTTTCATCATGGTGGACACATTCAGGATTTGATCGAAGCAGCAGGATGTAAGCTCGTCTATTTACCTCCATATTCTCCAGACCTTAATCGCATTGAAAAATGTT
>NZ_NDHW01000181.1 GCF_002251945.1 Pseudanabaena sp. SR411 | reverse complement strand
GAATTTGATCAATCACAGACCGAGAAAATCACTTGACTATCGTACTCCTTACGAAGTATTCTTTGCTTCATCAGACCCCGTTGCATTTCATCCTTGAATTGGCGCTTTGCCTTATTCGGGTGTTGCACCAATATAAATTGTATGTTGCCGTTCGCCTGCTGCGTTATAGAGGCTGATAGTTCCCACCATCGCCTCTCTCCATCCTGTTTCACACAGCAACATGTACCATCTAAACCAATGGCGACGCTATGGATCTCTACATCTAGTTTTGGTGGAACATAGTTCCAACTTTCTTCTTTGGCTTCAATAATTCTGGCTACAGCTTCACTGACATTCTGAATATAGGATAACGCCACTGGTCGGCTATGATTTTCGGCTAAGTCGCGATGCACTTCCGCGCTGAACCGTAAGCAAATTTTGAGGATACTTGTTTTGCAAACAATGGGGTTGATGTGATGATGATTCTGGCTTCTCGCTCTAAAGGGCAATAAGTTTTTCCTCCTCCTGCGCGTTGATAGACATGACGATCAACCACGACTTCTCCATAAGGGGTTTGATATGTTTTCGGTAGCTCTCCTTTAGTTTCCATCTTTTCTCCTGCAATCTCGATTGTTGAGCCATCTGTATCTCAATATTTCAGCGCTGCTTTTGTGGCGATACAACCTACTTTGTTTAAACTATTCTGAATGTTTTCTTCACTCGTCAACATTGAATGACTCAGGTCTATAATCATTTCTATCTTCACTTGATTTCCCTCTACATTCACTGATTGAAGACCCATCTTTATATTCTTTTACGATTTTATTTTACATTTTTTATTGTATCAGATTGAGGTCATACCCTGCATGGTTTTCTTTACAGTTGCTCATTTCACCCCACATTTAATACGCGAAGTTCCTGCCATCGTAATCCAATTAGACTAGCTATAAAAAGCATATATCCTGGTTCTTGCATCTGGGTAAAAATTAATCCATTGATGGCGACTGTCAGCATTAGATATTTAGAAAGATCGTCGGGACAGATTCGGCTCCAAGTAATCCAACAGACATATAGGTAAGCACCAAGTCCCAAAAAACCTAAATCTCCCCAGATGGCTGCCCAACCAAAAAAAGGTGCAAAAAAACTACTGCCACCACCTAACCAGCTTGAACCCATAAACGACCATACTTGCTCACCTATTGGAGAACGGGTTGCGCCAAGTGGATTGAGTAAATCGCTAAAGTCTTTCAACATCCATCCTCCTAGTCGATCAACTGTATGTCCTGGCCCCAATCCCAACCACCAGTTGAGTGGAGAATGAAAATGCTCGAGCGTAAACCTGATCCCCGAAAATTTCAGCTTCGTGGCTTCTCCTTCTGGCCCATAGATTTCGGGTCTAATCCAAGTTTGAAAAGTCTCTAATCCCGGAACGTTATAAATTGCCCAAGCGAATACAATTCCAAAAACTATAAATCCAATCAAATATGAAAGCGCCTTAACTAAATCTTTCATATTGACTAACGATAGTATTGCAAAGCCTCCAGCCATAACTACTACAACCTGATTTGCTTGAGACCAGATAATATTGCTGATCCCAACGAGCAATACTAGAATTCGTTGCCACATCGGGCGATCTTTAGCATTTATATAGAAATAAATGCCAACAGTGGCACAGACTGAAGCTGAAACGACATGCCCAGATCCTTGGTTAATAAATACCCCTTTAATTGCATCGCCATCGCCCCACCCCCCAGGTGAACAACCACAGGTATCCCACTTTAAAATAAACTTTTGGATCAGGGAAAAGCCAACATTGAAAAAAGCAAAGCCTAAAATCCATCTGCGAAATTGTGCGAACACCTCTAATGACATTGGGATCGAAACGATTGCCAGAATCAAGAGAAAAGGTTCAGTCCACATGAGGAATGAAAGAATAACATTAATGATGCCAACATCATTCAAAAGTGCACTGGCAAAAGAAATAGTTAGTAGAAGCCAAAGACTTCCTAAAAGTGCCATTGAGTTGGCAAGTTGTTTCTTATCCTTCGACTTAGCCTTAATTAAGACTGCAGCGCATGCAAAGGGAACAGCAGCGAAATGCAAGAAATTTACGGCTGAAGGGAACTTCAGCATCATTAGCACTCGCGGGAAAAATGCTGTCGCATAGGCAATAATCACTAGGTTAGAACTGCTGATATACCCAAAAGTTTTTTTTGCTGCTTTTCTAGAAGTAGTGATGTCTGGGTTCATGGATCTAAACTTGAAAAAATTGTCATATTCTGGGAAAAGAACGAGTAAACACTTAAACACTAATGAAGATCTATTTTATGAACAGATGGCTCACTTGTTAAATCTACTTACTATAATTCCTCCCATATGAAACACCATAGGAAAGAACAAAAAATAAACTGACGCTAACATACTCATAGCTAATCAAGTTGCATACACTGGCTCCCAAAATCCATAGAACGAATAACACGACGAAGATAATTGCAAAGAAGAGCAAGCCATTAAGAGACTTAAGCTGAGGTTTACTTAAGCTAAGGTTTATTGAATGCAAGCTTTCTCATATATTTTGATTAACTGCTGATAGCTTTCGGATGAAGTGTACTTTATTTCAAATTCGGTTCGGGCGTTTTGCCGCATTTGTAATATTTGCTCGGGATGCGCGATCGCCCACTCCACCTGAGTAACGAGATCGTCAGCCTTCCCTAGTTGAAAATGCAGCCCAGTTTCGTAGGGGGTAACAAAGCTGGACATTGCACCCAAATTAGCCGCTATCACAGGTGTCCCACAGGCGAAAGACTCGATTAAAGTTCTAGGTAAACCCTCATACCATTTTGAAGGGAAAATCAAAAATTGGGCATTTTGCATCAGCTTGTAAACTTCATCCATGGGTCTTCGTCCTAACCACTCTATTCCGCGTAGCTGTTGGGTTGCCCTATTCACCTCAGATGCTAGAGATCCATCGCCCACAATTTTAAGCGGTATTTTAGTGCTAAGCTGCGCCCAAGCCTCCAGCAGGACATCGATTCCTTTTTCGACAGACAAGCGTCCCACAAATAAGGCGTAGCCCCCTTTTCCTTCGCCAATTCCTGGATCGGGATCGACAAAATTTGGCTTTACAAACACTTTTCCTACGGGCAAACCGCCTTGGATAAATTTATCTCGCGCAAAATCTGTTAGGGCAATATAGGCATTCACCTGACGGTTCCAAGTTTGGAGCAAACGATGAGTGGTTAGCATTGTCACGACTGCGGCACTTGCCGATTTGCTTCCTCGATAACAGTTATGCTGAATGCCTTGCCAAGGAATTACTTTTCCTAAGCAATCTTCGCAGACTTTGCCGTCGCGCAGGAACAGGGCATTAGGGCAGAGTAGCCGATAGTTATGAAATGTTTGGACAACGGAGGCTCCTTCAGCCTTGGCTGCATAGTAAGCAGATGGAGAAATGAGAGGGAAAGTGTTATGGAAATGAACGATTTGGATGTTCTGCTGGCGAATCAGCGATCGCATCTCTTGATAAACGTCCCAATTCCAGATCGTTTTACCTAATAGTTCTAAGGGTGGGGTGGTTTCAATTTGGTCGTTGTTGAGTATGTAGCGATAGACTGAGTGTCCATAACTTTCTAACAAATTACACTCTGCAAGAAACACCTGTTCCTCTCCTCCTATCTGCTGATAGTAGTTGTGAGCCACTAGTATATTCATCTTGGAGAACTTTCCTCAGCGAATAGGTCGTTAATTAGTCTTGAATTATCCAGATCGCTACCTAATGGAGTGACGACTTCTTCGTAAGCCTTAGTCAATGCTTTCGCCTTGGCTTCCCAGTTATAAGACTTGGCAATCAGACTTTGTCCAGCTTGCCCCATTTGCATTCGCAAATTGGTATCCTGAGCCAATTTGGTCATGGCTTCTGCTAATTCCTGCACCACTTGGTCTGGAGTGCGAGCAGGGATTTTGAAGCCAGTTTCGGCAGTAACCTGCACTCCTGGACCGCCTAAATCTAGGCAAATAATGGGACGACCAGCTGCCATGCCTTCCAGACAGACCCAACCACCAGAGTCATGTAGGCTGGGGTGAACCAGAACCTGGCACTCGCTCAGTTTGCTTAAACACTCAGTGCGTGGAAGATTGCCCCAGAACTTTACTTGGTTGGTGATTCCCAGATCTTTTGCCAAGGTTTGCAGTCGATCGCGTTCAGGTCCCTCACCTAAAATCCAATATTCCGCATTGGGCAAGGCTGCTTGGGCAAATGCTCGCACTCCCAAATAGAAGCCTTTCCAGTGAAGCAACCGTCCCATACTGATGAACCGAATGGGTTCTGTTGTTAGTATAGGGTAGCTTGCTAAGGTGGCAATTTCTTCTGGGCGTAAGCCGGATTCCACCATTATCGAGGCATTCTGCGCACCTAATTCTCGCATCCGTTTTGCCGTATCTTCAGCTTTACACCATGTCAGACGGCTCCGCCTTGCAGTAAGGCGCATGAATGGATCGAGTTCTCCCAACCGTTGGGAAATGCTGCGAAATACTTCATAGGTTCGGGCTCGTAGGTTAAAATCTTGCCAAAAGGTTTGGGGAGCGGACTCAGCACCTCCAATCGGTCCCCAAAAGAACGGGATGGGCAAGAATGAGAGGAAACTGGGAGCTGAGTATTTCCCGTAAGTAAGGTGATGAACTAGGTCAAAACCTATCGATTTATGAAGCGATCGCCCCACAAAATAGGCGTATATTTGCCATAGGTAATAGTGCAAATGTACGTCCCAACTTGCTTTTTTGCCTTCTTGAGACCAATCATAAACCCAGCCTAATGGATCTAGGTACACAAACTGAAGATTTGCTATGGGTCTAACTGTTAGTTCTGCTTCAATGGCGGCGCGATGGGTGTTGGAAGTAAACACCCATATTTGATGATATTGAGTAAGGGAAACGGCGGTATTCCATCCCACTCCTGGTTCAGTGCCTCGATTGGGCTCACAGGCGTATGCTGACAGCAGAATTTTCATCAAGAAATGACCTCCTTGTAAAGACTTACAGATCTGATAACTTTTGTAAGAAAATCGGTTACAGCATTTGGAGTATGAGGAGCAATAATCTGTCTGGATTTTTCGCCCATTTGTCTACTCAACCCAATATCTTTGACAAATTTCTTCATTAAATTAGACAAAACTTCTGGTTGATAGGGATCAAAAATATAACCGTTCACATCCTCGACCACCATCTCGGCTGCACCTGCCCACTTTGAGCATAGAACTGGCTTGCCAAACCCCATTGCCTCTAGTATAACCATACCCCAAGTATCCTCTAGCGTGGGAAGGACAAAGACATCTGCGTTGATGAAATAAGTACTTAGTTGCTCGTAGCTTATTTGTCCAATCCACTGAACACACGCTTCCAACCCATAACTCTGACTCAATGACTGGAATTCCTGTTGTTGGGGGCCAGTTCCTAAAATTAGAACAGTGTAATCAGAAACCCCCTGTGCTTTCAGTGATGCACAAGCCTCTATCAGGTATTGCAGTCCTTTACGGTAAATGAGTTGCCCAACAAATAAAAAGATCGGCTTCTGATATTTAAGGATGTTCTGGTCTATCTCGCTTGAGACTTTCATAGCCTCTGGATCTGGTACTTCGTATGGTTGTGCAAAGACCTTCCTTTCATCTGCCCTCAAGACTTCCGTCAGATAGGCTTTTCCCGCTTTGCTATTGGTGATAAAGGCATCTGCCCATCGAGTCATGAGACGGCGAAAAAACAGACGGAAGCGAGAATTTCGATAGTCGTATGTTGGTGAACAGCCATCATAGGTAATAACAACTTTCCATCGTCCTAAGAACTTGAGTAGCAATGCCAACAACGTCCAGATTGAGAAACTACTGGTAAAGATGACATCAGGTTTGAATTGAAGTAGATAACTAACGATCTTGGGAGAGGCATAGGTGAAATTAGGGACGTAACTAGTGGAATCGGCGACCTCAATAAACTTGACTTTGCCAACTACCTCAACCTGAAATGATTTCTCAAAGCCTGATGCAAATCCGGGCCATTGTCCTGTGTAGACAATTGTTTGGTTAAATGTCTTAGTAAATTCACTTAAAACTGGATGCCAGTAACTTGCTCCTTGCAACGAGGGAAATAACCAAGCAATTCTTAGATCGTCTATCTTTTTCACTATAACGTCACCCAAACTTATAGATTTTGAAAAATTATGCTGGCAAACTTTTCTGCGGAATTCTCTTCAGCAAATGCTTTCATCTTAGCGCGATCGCACAAATTTTCTGGCAATTCTAATAAAAAACGAGTTAAACCTTTTGTGATTTCATTAGGGATAGTTGAGTTAACCGCTAAACCCAATTCATAACGCCGAATTAGCTCTCCCATTAAGCCATAATCTGAACTTAGCACTGGTTTATTGGCGGCAGCTGCTTGCAGTAGAATCCCACTCATGCCAACGTGACGCTGGTAGGGAGCTAAAACGACATCGGCTAGCTGAAAATAAGAATTTACCTCTAATTCAGGGACGTAGCCGTAGCGTGCGACTATTTGTAAAGAATCAAGTTGACGAATAGGAGTTAACCAATCTTCTAATTGCTTTTGATTGGGTTCTCCTACAAATAACAAGCACAATTTCTGCTGGAGTTCGGGCGACAAATGAGAGATAGCTTCCACAAGCTGAGGAATTCCTTTTCTGCCTTCTGACAATCTGCCAAAAGATAGGAAAATTTGTCTATTAGGAGCAATCCCTAAATTAGCTCTTAGGGTGTCAGCCGAAAACTCGCTAGAGTCTTCTAGCTTTATGGGATCTGGTAAGTGCATGACTCGATCGCGATCGCCTAAACGAGCGATCGCTTCTATTGCTAATGGATCTAGGCAAAATAAGGTTTTAAACTGCGGATGGTGTAAAATTCGCCACAGAAAAATTTGTTCTCGCAGATGTTGTATGCGCTCTTTCCAGGTTGGGATAGAGTCAACAAAAAAGCTGTAGTGAAAAGTAGGTCGGTAATAGATTCCTGAAAACGGGCAAGGAAGTTTTAATCCCAACACGAGGGGCAACTGACAGGAATCAAAATAGATAATCAATCCTTGTGTTGCTTTTAACAAACTTGCATATTTGCTAATCAGTTCGTATTGCTCGAAGGTGCGTCCCCAGCTTGACGTGGCATTTTCTAAATCAGCTTGTTCTTGGGGGGCGATCGTCACGAACTGGACGCTTTGGCGATCGTCGTATTTTTTTTGTAATTCTACGACATCAGCATGTTCTTCAAGAAACTGTCCAGATACAACTATATTTAGAGTTCCTGACAATTGCCACTGACACCAATAAGATATTAAATGTCGGAGATAAGTGGGATGATGACCGTAGCACCAGGGAGAAAATACCATTATTCGGTTTGCTGTTTTTTTACTAATACTCTCATCCTCTACATTTAGGCTGTTTCCTATCATTATGATATATTTCTCTACTAAGAAATTTTACTCTTTATAAGGGTGTGACCAGAATTTGATGTTCTACTTGATTAATGTATTACACATTCATAAATGGGTTTAAAATTTGGAATAGCAATTAATGAAATTATTTAGATAATAGTTTTAGAAAAATCTGAAATTCTTTAAAATAAATGTTTGAGGCGATCTACATCAAATTCTGGTCACACCCTCATCAAACTTTATAAGCTATATTTTTCTAGCAAATCAAAGCAATTGCATAATTTTTTAAATACTGCCTAATAGTTCAATTAAGCTTTTAGTCTTTCAAAATTGTTCGATAAAGTTGCTGGACAGAGAAAACATGTTTTTCTATTGAAAATCTTTCTTTAGCTGTCTGCTGAGCGACTTCGCTCATATGTAATGTTTTTTCTTGATTGTTTATAACCCAAAGAATCGCCTCTGACATTTTTGACGCATCCTTTGGAGGAACCAATAAGCCTGTGGTTTGATCCTCAATCATTTCAGGAACTCCACCAGCCGCAACACCAATTACAGATCGCCCTGACAGCATTCCTTCTACAATGACTCGTGGACATGGATCTGGTTCAGATGCGCTATGAACTAGAATATCTGACGCTGCCATAATTTGTGGAATATCTTCTCGAAATCCTGTGAAAATGACGTAATCAGTCAGGTTTAAATCTACAACTAGCTTCTGAAGTTTCTGGTAGTAGTTTTGCAGGCAAGGACGAGTTTCAAGTTTTCCAACGATTAAGGCTTTAACATTAGAATGATGCTGAATGACTTTTGCGATCGCCTCTATAAAGTAATCTTGTCCTTTCCAGCTATCTAAGCGTCCAATGTTACTAATTAAGACATCGCGATCACTCATATTAAACTCAGACCTAATCTGGACAATTTCTTGAATCGTAACCTGCTCAGATGCAGATGTATTGAAACCATTATAAATAACCTGTCCTTTCTCAATCGGAATTTGGAAGTCTAAATAATACTTCTCAACTGCAGTTGAAACATACAAAAAAGCAGAAACAGAAGGGATTAGAAGCTTCTCGAACCTTGCTAGCTGACTAAATGCATGCATATGACAGACTTGAGGTACGCCAGCTAACCATGCAGCAAGAACTGTGAAACGATCTTGCCGTAGATTGTCGTTGTGGTGAACGAGAGAAATTTTTTCTCGTTTAATTAAAGCAGCAACCCGAATTACTAAAATACAGGCACAAACCAATCGATAAAATGTTTGGAGCCATTTTCCGTATTGCTGCAAATAATCGGTAGTTTCTGATAGAAATACAATTGAGCCAAGAGAGGGTTTTTGGGTGCTTAAAGCAAAAACTGTTATTCCAATATCCTGAAATTTCTGAAAATAAAAATCAGGTTCGTAGAACAAAACAATAGGTTCAAAGATGCTCCGATCTAAACCTTGTACGAGATCGTAAAGTGCTGTGGCAGTACCACCTCCACCATTTTGAATATATAAAATTCGGTGTCGTTTATTAGGGATTTTAGACAAATCAACCGACAATTGTCTAGCTTTATCCTTTTCAATTACTTTCATAAATATTACCTTCGCTTAAACCAATTTGTAACACATTAAGATATTGTTGTGTTATTAATTTGAGGCTAAATTGATCCAACCAATCTGGACTAACTGATTTGATATTTCCCGATAATACTTTCAAAAGTGCATCAGCTAAAGATTGGCTATCGCCAACCGGAACTAGTTCGCCATACGTGCCATCATTGAGTATTTCTGTTGGGCCACTTTCACAGTTTGTCGAAACTACTGGAGTACCAATTGTTAGTGCCTCGATAATTACATTCGGCATTCCTTCCCATCGGGATGATAATGCAAAAACTGCTGCTTTCTTCATATAGGGAAATGGATTTTTGACAAATCCAGGCATTTCAACATGCTCTGTCAAACTTAATTCCGCCACTAAAGCCCCTAGTTTAGATTGATCGGGTCCCCAGCCCAAAATCATCAAACGAGCATTACAGACCGCTCTAACCTTAGCAAAAGCCTTGATCAGAGTTGGATAGTCCTTTTGGTCTTCTAATCTGCCAACGCTGATAATCACGGGTGGTGATCCTGGCATAAACCATGGATGATCGATTGGCTCTTGGGCTTTCTCTTGTAATTCTGGAAATGCAGGATTATAGATGACATTGATTCGCTCTAGTGATAGACCAGTAATCTGGGCGAGATCTTCCGCCACTCCGCGAGATACACCTACGAGACAGTCTGCAAGTGGATACAGAAAACGGACAGCAAGTGGAATCAGTCGTTGGCGGCTACCTTTCTCATGATATTTCACCTCTCTGGAAAGATTATTTTGCTCGGGGACTAATACTTTGGTCGAAACCCCAGCCAAATACTTTGCTACTATAGCTACCTCAATTGCGTAATGGAGCGTAGGTATAATAGCCACAGGTTGCTCTTGTCGCAGGTAACGGATCAGACTAGGCAGACTAGCTGAGACTCGTGCAGCTTTCAAGTCTATAACGCGAACTTCAGACGGAATCTCCCATAATTCAAGCCCTTCACCAGCACTCAATACCAGATCGACTGCGATTCCAGCTTCAATAAGTCCGCGAGCTAGGTTAATGTGTGCGCGCTCTGCACCACCACCACCCAAGGTTCGGAGAAATAAAGCAATTCGAGGTGTAATTTTAGACATAGTAAATATGAAGTTAGTATAGAACAACATAATCGCAAAATTAACGAGTGATATCCATATCTCGATTAATTGACTAGTTTTTGGTAAAGCTCTGCATATTGTCGAGCAATCATATCCCAAGAATAATGCTCGGTGACAAAATTGCGTGCTTTTTGAGAAAAAACAGTCCTTTCAGTTTTTGCCCATTTAGCGACCTCCTTGAGTTTTTCTACCCATACTGAAGGATCATCTACAGGAAGAAGCCATCCAGTTACATCTTCAATTACTGCCTCAGGCATGGAACTTTTAGGTTGCGCCAGAACTGGGATACCCATTGCAGAAGCTTCCAAGATGGTGAGTGGTAATCCTTCCAGTTCCGAGGGAAAAATTAAGGCTAAGGCATTGCCCATAAAGTTTCGCACTTCCGATCGCGGCTGACCACCCAATAGTTTGACATTGGGATATTTGCTGGCAGTCTCTCGATACATGGATTCTTCTTGGGGAGTATAACTTGCACCCACCATCACAAAATCTAATTCGGGCATTAGGGATGCAATTTGCATAAACACATCTGGTCGTTTACGGGGGGTCAATACACCTACAAATAATACATAGGGATGGCGAATCCCCAACTTTTCCAGATCGACGGGTTGAGCAGCTGCGGGATCGAAGAAATTGAGGTCAACTCCGCTCGGAATCACCGCATCAACCTTCCGCCCAAATTGCTCCTGAATATCTTTAGCCACAGCATAGCTCACTGCCCCTAATACATCGGCTCGACGCACAGAAGTTACATATTGCCGATAAAATTCGTCATCATCATGGGGTTGGATGGGAGCGGTAAAGATGTGGGTACACTTGCCAAAACTACGGGCTTTTGCCATGGCTGCGGCTATGAGGTTGCGAGGTGTCGCAGAGGCATGATGGACGATATCAAAGCGTTGCCAGATCAGATCGGCAACTTTAATTTTATGAATATGCGGTTGATTCCAGAGAAATTCTCCTAAAGCTCGATCTTCATCAGATGTAGGACTACTGAAGGAGTAGAAGTCAATTTTAGGGTTGCGGAGGGTCAGTTCCCTTAGAGATGTGGAAACTGGAAATTTACAGCGATCTAAATTAATTGGCAAAAGTACGCGCATAATTTTTTGCACCTATATAATTAGTATAAAAATGTCCATTTGATGGTATTTGAAGAGATATAGCCACTCTCCACTCTAGTTATTCTGTAGCCATACTTTTCTGCCACTATCTAAATAGGCACCATCTTGACCTGAGATACCACACCACATACAACTGCTGTTTCCATAATTACTCGAGGTTCGTGGTAAATTTCTATAGGTCGAGAATATCAAAAAACTTAAGGGAAATTATATTTTTGCTAGGGTTGATTTGACGCTTCTATTTCTTTTTACACTAAAGATGAGTAGACTAAGCCTGTTTGTTCAGCGCAAGTTTGCCAAGAAAAATTCTTAATACGCCACAATCCTTGCTTTACTAAGTTGCTTGCATAGTCACTAGAAAACACCACTTTCTCTATTGCAGTGACTATGCTGTCAATATCATAAGGATCAAACAATTCAGCCGCATTTCCAACAACTTCAGGAATGGAGCTAGTGTTACTACAAACTACAGGACAAGATGCAGCCATAGCCTCTAGAGGTGGAATCCCGAACCCCTCATACATAGAGGGGTAGACAAATACTGAGGCGTTTTGATAAAACTGCCTTAGTAGAGCATCACTCCCAGCAAAATGCAGTAAATCATTTTCGAGAACACCCATCTTATTGGCTCGATTCAGTTCATCAGGGGATAGAGGAGAACCCCCAAAACAAACTATCTTAAAGTTCTTTTTCAAGTGATCAGAACGGACATAAGCTTGAATAAGACCCCAAAAGTTTTTATAGCCATAGCGATCGCCGACATAAAGAATGTATGGATCAACTACAGTTCTCCGCTGGAATATTTCACTCTTTGGATCGTAATCTGATGAATAACCATGGTAAATTACAGAAATCTTACTGGCATCAATTTCTATGAGATTGAGTAAGTCATTTTTAGTACTCTCTGATATGCAAATAATATGGTCAGCACTACGAATAGCAATTTCCTTAATAATATTGATATCACTATCTGGATAAAATTTCTCAGGGATCATATCGTGAACTGTCAAGACTTTTCGATGGTGCTTTGAACCTATACCTTCGATTCTGAAAAAAGTCTCATGTACAATTTTAACGGGATTTTTCTTAATCCAGTATTTTGAGAAAGCAATATTTGCCTTCTCGATCATATTTGTAGCCTTTGGGATTCTAGGTAGCTTTACTCCTACGACAAGGTTGGATGGTATTGCAGGAAGATATTCATTGAAATGAACTCCAGCTAAAATCTTGATGTCAAATTTATGATCATTTGAAATACCTTTGGCAAGTTCGCAATAGTATCGAGAAATACCGCCATATCTTTGTCTGTTAAAGATCTGGGAATCATATACGACTCCAATTTTGCTGTTGACGATCATGAGACTTAAACCATCCTTAAAAAATTAAGTATTAGAAAACCACGAGCAAATTACTTTTCTAATACAACTTCTTCATAACTTCCGCTTTGTAGTATTCGCCCTCTCTCCAACTTGTAAATGCGATCGCAATGTTGAATTGTAGACAGCCGATGAGCAATGATAATGATGGTCTTATTGCCTCCTAACGCCTTAATTGCATCACTAACTAGGCTTTCGGTTTCATTATCTAAAGCAGCAGTTGCTTCGTCCAAAACCAACAATTCTCTTTGATGATAAAGAGCTCTAGCTATGCCTACCCTCTGACGCTGCCCACCAGACAATCGAACTCCCCGTTCGCCCAGAACGGTCTGAATGCCATCAGGCAGTTGTTCAACTAATTCTGAGAGTTGAACGCTCTGGATTGCCTGTTGTAATTTCTCCGCATCAATAAGATGGTCTGGCACTCCAAAGGCGATATTCCTTTCTAGGGTATCGTCAGTCAAAAATATCGACTGGGGAACATACCCGATTAAATTTTGCCAAGAACGTAAATCTTGATAAATTGATTTCCCATCAACCTGAATGTCCCCACTTTGAGGAGTTAAGAGCCCCAAAATCACATCAACTAGAGTGGTTTTGCCTGCTCCTGATCGCCCGATCAAACCGATCGATTGACCTCGTTTTATGGTGAGTGAAATTTCGTTTAGAGCATTTTCTTCAACATCTGGATAGCGGTAAGTGATTTTCTCCAGAATTATTTCATTCAGAAAAGGTACAACTGATCGTTTACCATGAAGTTGCTTCTCTGTGTCTGAACTTAAAGGAATCTCGACCAAAATCTTACTATCTAATTCCTCTTGTTCTTTTAAGTCCAAATATAACTTGTCTAGAACATAGCTATTATAACGAACTCCGTTCACTGTTCCGAGGAGATTACCTACAGCAGGCATCAAACGAAATGAAGCTAAAGCAAATATACCAAGGACTGAAGTGACCATCTGGGGCTTTTCTCTGTTTATCAGCAGAAAAAGCAGGGTGAAAACGACTAAGAAGGTCATAAACAGCCCTTCAATTAAATAACGGGGAAACGTGGAAAAAGTCACAGCCTTAGTTGTGCTAGTTGCCATTTTTTTTGTCTGAAACTCTAACTGTTTCTCAAAGTATTGTTCACAACCAATTATCCGTGTTTCTTTAATACCTCCCAGACTATGATTGATAGTGCGAATGATCTCAGTGCTGGCATCCGATCCATCTTTCCCCCATCGCCACAATCTATCTTTTAGCACTCGGATCGTAGCATAACCAAATAAGAGGCATAAACTAATCAGAATAACTGCAATTGGGCTGGTGGCGATCAGTAATATTACTAACCCAATAGTGACAAAGATATTTGAAATAGAAGTCAAGAGTGGCATCAGCAAGCCATTACAAAAAGTTTCAGTATCTTTGAGTACGCACTGAATGAGAGTTGCTGTATTTCTTTTAAGATGAAAAGTGTAAGGAGCTGCTAAGTAGCTATGTAGCAGCCTTAAAGATAATCTGCCTTGGAACGTAAAGCCATATGCAAAAACATATTGAGTAACTCTAAAACCTATAAAGATTTTCAGATAAAAAAAGCTAATGATACACAAACCAAATAACTGTAAAAACTGGGTATTAGAGGCAAATCCTAACTGTTGGTATAGTGTCTGTAAAATTGGTGTTTTGCTTATAAAAGTGGGATCGGTAGCGATCGCAATAAATGGTCCTATTAGCCCCACAGAAGCTGACTCCATAAAGCCAAGTAAAAAGAAGAGCAGTAGAAGCAGTAATAGTCCTTTTCGATATCCTCGAATGATGTATAACAACTTTGAAAAGAATTGCAACATGCGTTTACCAATGATTTTGTAAGATTAAGTTCAAGAATAAGAATAACTCTCTTAAGCTATATGATTCGATTTATCAGGAATATCACAAGGCAAAGAAACTTTTTGAAAAATTGAATAACCTCCGCGTAAACAAGGATTCTGACAAACTAGGACATAACTAGGGTCAAATAGCAGATCGAAATGATTTTTACCATGTTGAGGAGTGCTGATGTTATTCAACAGAATATATTGAGCTCCAGCGATATACTCTGTTGAATTAAAACTAAAATTGAATTCGGAGCCATCAATCAATACTGCATCAAAGGCATTAATTTGACTTTCTTGTTTAATAATCTTAATGATATTCTCAAGAGCATCTGAGAATATCGTTGAAGAGGAAGATGGAAACGTAAAAAATTTGATACAAGGACTTTTAGTGTATAGCTTGTTCAGCTTAGTGAATCGAGGATTGATCGTATTGACACAGAATATATCAATATTTTGCTTGCCACGAATGCCAGTTATCAATGCTTCTGTGCTTCCTCTTCCAGCAGATGCACCAATGATTAGTACTTTTTCTATGTCTTCCTCCTCTGCTAACTTTTGAATTGCGTGAAAAAATTCATCATTTCTCATTTCTGACAACGAGTAAGGTAAAAAGAAACCGAACCTAGACTCTAAGAAATTTAAGAAATTCAGGATTTTAGGCTTTAGCTTTAATTTCTTTCTGATCTGAAGAAACCAGAGTTTTCTAAAAAAAGAGAAATGAAAGGGATATCCAGTTTTGGGTAAAAAGAAAGAGAAGTCTTTCAATCGCTTAAGATAAGCTACTTTTGAAGATTTGAATACTGTATTTGTGGTTGACTCAGAATCTTTTTTTTTTAATGATGAAGCATTTAAAGCAATGGATGTTGTCAAAGTTTCCGCCAAATCTTTCTGCTGGCAGGCATTCAGCATTTTACTAATTTGCTCAATCCATTCATCAAAGCTACGGTGAGGTAGTTGGTGAATGCTGTAATGATACTTTGATTGGTCTTCATATTGTTGGAAAGGAGCTATATTTTCTCCATTTCCCAAAAATTCTATTACCCATCTTGTTCGATCAAGTTCAGGATGGCTCAGCAATGGAAAATGATTGATATGTTGTTTAGCTTCATCCAATTTTCCTGAGCACAGAAGGACGATGGCATAATATGCCCATTCTACAGGATCGGGAACAAGAGCTTGGTAATCTCCAAGTGTGTATTGAATCGGTTGAACTATCCAATACAGGGCAGTATCCATATTTCCTTTGTAAAGATTGCACAGGGTAAGTCTAAGCTTTGGTTCGGGCATCCAAGGAATATAACTGACACACTTTATATAGGAAACTTCTGCCTCTTCATATTGCCCAGCCCAAAGTTTCTCATCTCCTTTTCTCAGAAGGGATATATCTAAACCGTTGCTGACAAAAGGGGAACTTTTAATGCTTGATGATCTTTCTCCTATCGTTAGTGGAGCAAAGGGATTATTTTGAATAATTTTCTGATTGGGTTGGAGTTTTTTATGCAGATTAAACCATTGAAGCAATTGATCGCGTTGATTAAGGGTATGACGAGAATGAACTAGTTTGTAGCCTGCGTCAATGATACTTTCAAGTTCATCTTGATTTTGAAAAAGATAGTTTAGCTTGTCTAATATATTATGCTCATCAGCAAAAATACAATTTTGCATATCAACAAAACCAACGGCTTCAAGAGCAGGAGATTGCTCAGTGATTAAACAAGACTTAGAAGCTGGGATTTCAAAATGTTTACGAACGACCTCCTTTGCCACTGTGCCGCAAGTTGGCACAAACCATGAAGCATTAATCACGCGAGCATACTGTTCACCATGAAACATACGAGAGACCGATTGGCTATATCCCCCATGAGGGCAAATGAGGGAAGGAAAATGTTTAGTGACAATTTTATTAACTTTTTGCCTCCACGGGTACAAAGATGCTACTTGCCCAGTAATCAGCACAGGGATAGTTTTAGGTAGTTGATAATCTTGGTAAACATCTGCATCGATAAAATTCGGCCAGACAAATAGATTTCCAGTGATTTCTGGCATATGTTCAGCAATAGTGCTGGAAATTGAGAAAAATGTTTCTATTTCCCAATGCTCCATGTCTGACAGAAAGCCTGCCCGACAATCACACCATGAATCTCCATTGTGAAGTCCTAGTTTCGGTATCTCAGGATAAGCTGAAGTATTATGAATATTGATTTTGCGAGAAAGAGTGGATTTAAACCCACTTTCAAAAAGTGTGAGATCTGGCTCGTACTGATCACAAATTTGCTGATAATCACAATCCCGACTAATTACAATTACGTCAAAAAACCTTGACAGGCACTTAACATGCAGCTGCATATGTAGTTGTACAAACAAAGGGGTTTTCTTATGATCCCACTGAAAAAATACGAGTTTCGGTTTTGCTACTTGATCCATAAGGTTTCCGCTAATTTTTCTAGACGAGTTTACTCTTTTAGGTCTTGGAGTTTTTGAGCATTGAGAGAGCAAAATATGCTGAAATATAGCTCTCTCATGAATCCTAATGAAGTTCAAACTATAACGATATTTGCAGAGGGTGTTTGAGGTTTAGCTCCCATATCAGCTAGAGCATTGACTGTAATTTGCTGAACTCGAGGATCAACACGGTCAGTGACACCGTAGCTATCTAGACCCCAAGCCCATTGTATGGAGCCAGTTGAGAATACTTTAGCGCCGCTAGGAGCCGTGTAACGAACTGCGTTGGAAGTATAAACGTCAGTTCCTGGTGGAAGAGGAGGTAGAGCGAATATTGATCCTGGCACAACAGGCGATGCCGATAAAACTACTAATCCCTCAGGAGTAAAGCCATTATTTAGTACTGCATCCCACTCGTAACCTACGAGTCCTGAGAGCACATCACCGTTCTGGAGTCCGGTATAAGCATAATAAGGATCTGAACTGTTACTGACCACAAAGTTAAATCCTTGAGTAACAGAATTACTTGTACTATTGTCTCCGATGTATGCTACGCCTAGCAAAGAGTTCTCAGGACTATTGAGCTCAGGGCTGCGGAACAGCGTCGTTGCCTGAGAAATATCATTTTGTGCTATTGGATCGAGAGCCCAACTACTCTTGTAGGAAACCATCACACGATTAGGTTCTCCAGTACTGGAGTCCTCAAATCGAACTCGCCAATAAGCCGTGTTCGCCGAGAAGAATGCTAGGTTGATCCCATTGTCCCGAGCTTTGGTGACGCTATCAAACATTTCCATTGACCAGTACTCATCATGTCCCACAGATAGAAATGTATCTTGAGAATACAATTGCATTGGGTTGGTATGCACATCTAGATTGGAGTAGTAGGAAACATCATAGCCTTGGGACTCTAACCAGCGCACCATATTGTACTCCCATGCCATCATATTGTTGATGGTGTAACCATCGTTATTCACAGTACCCTGATGAGTAGGAGCCATTGGTCGGTCAAAAGACACCTTGAAGGCGCGATTGTTATTTAAGCTATTAGAGGTATAAGTACTGTAACCACCGTAATTGTTGTAAGCCTCATAAGTGGTAAAGCTAGTCTGGAAGCCCAAATCAGCAGGGCGATCATCATCCCGTACCGTAAACGACACTTGAGATTCTTTACCTGTTCCAATGTCTATCAACTTCGCAATGTATAAGCCACTAGTCCAATCGTTGCCAATTTGCAGATTGTAGGACGTATTCCAGTTGGCTTCAAACAGTCGAGTATTTGGATCAAAGGTGGAACCAGTTTGAATATCTCCATTCAGTAAACCACTACTGGTGATGAATCGACCTCCAACTCCTCCGTAATAGCCTAATCGGTAGACATCTATTCTGTATTGTCCAGGTTGTGCTAGGGAAACCTTAATAGGCAAAACCTCTCCCTGATTGACACTGGTTGCTGAAGCATATCCCAGAATTTCACTATTCGTAGCCAGGTTGGTAATTTGCCAAGCGGTTGTACCTGTCTTCTGATTTTCCAGAACGATCGCATTTTGGGCAGTGATGCTTGTCCCGAAGCTGAAAATGTTTTCAAGGGTTCCATTAAGATCTGTATAAGTTGTTGCCATTCGCACTTGCTTGTCTAAAAAGGAGGAACCAAGTGCTAATGTTCGTCCTGTAGCCCCTGCAATATTGATCCAGATATTATTGACCAGCTCTTGCCACTGATAATTGATGGTGACACCAGCTAAACCGTCGTCATCCAGGACAGTTGCTGTAAGGCTGCTTTCGGTTGTTGCACTGCCCTTGAGAATGGCTGCTCCTAGATCATTGATATTAGTCACAGGGGATGTCACAGAACTGACAAGTGTTTCGCTGCTGCCTAGGGCATCAGTGTAAGTCGCCCTGACTCGCAGTTGCTGATTGACCAAGACATCTCCCAACTTCAATGTTCGTTGAGTAGCTCCTGAAATATCGGTCCAATTGCCATTCTCTAGTTTTTGCCACTGGTAGGAAATATTAGTTCCAGTCAACCCATCAGTATCGGATACTGAAGCAGTCAGAGTTTGGTCTTCTATAGCTGTCCCGTTGAGAGCAACTGTGCCTGGATTATTGGAATTAAAAAAGACAATGTCGCGGTAGTAGTTTTCGTTTTGGAAGGTCTGGGTCGGGAAGTTTCCCAGAGTGAAGTTATACACTCCAGCCCCAACCGACGTGTTGATGATACCATTAGAAATTGGAGAAGCAAAGCCAGCATTCGTAGAGACGTAAGCAGTATTCGTATTAACTGAGACAACATAGGTGGTACCAGCGGTCACCGCTAATGGGTTCGCTAGTACCTGCTCCTGCCAGCCAGATGCAGTTTCATTCGTAAAGGTGACACTAGCTAGCAATTGCCCAGTACTAGACCAGATTCGACCGACATGACTGCCTGTTTCGCTGGGTGATTTGTAGTAGCGAATTGCCTGAATTTGACCAATGGCTGTAGTTGTAAACCTCATGCCCAACTCGTAATCATCCCCTCCATTATCTATGTTGTTGAGGTTTGTCGGGGTAGCTGTTGAAGTAAAGAGAGATTGAGTGACAGCAACAGCAGTAATGAATGAAGTAGGATTGCTGAGAATATTTTCAGCAGTTCCTAAAGCATCAGTATATGAAGTATTAACACGAAGTTGATTACCTACCAAAGTGGAGTCTAATGTCAAAGACTGGGTTGTAGCCCCACTTACATTAGTCCAATTAGTACCATCAGAACTTTGCTGCCACTGATAGGTTGGGGTGACACCATTTAGACCATCAAGATCAGTAACATTCGCCGTGAGTACTTGTCCAACAACCGTAGAACCAGCGATCGCGACAGTACCCAAGTCATTGACATTGGCTACGACTGTGGTTGGAGTACTAAGGATATTTTCGCTAGAACCGAGAGCATCAGTATAGGTAGCATTGACGCGAACTTGATTTCCAACTTGAGCTTGACCTAAAGTCAAAGTGGAGTTAGTTGCGCCAGTCACGTTTGTCCATGTTGTGCCGTTGGCACTTTGTTGCCATTGATAGTTGATGGTGACACCATTTAGTCCATTGGCATCACTTACAGCTGCGGTTAAGGTTTGATTTTGAGTAGATGTTCCTGTAAGGGCAACTGTTCCTACTGTGTTGTTTACTGGGGCAAAGGCAGTAAATACGATGTCGCGGAAGTAGTTAGTGTTATTCCAAGATTGCGTGGGGAATGCACTCGGTGTTTCATTAAACACACCATTGCTACCATCCGCCACAGCACTGATATCACCATTGGTCAAAGTAGAAGCTAAGCCATTAGACGTAGCGACGTAATGTGTATTGGCGTTAACCGAAACTATGTACTTGGTATTGGCAGCAATAGTTAGTGGTGTTGCCAAAGCTTGTTCTTGCCATCCTGATGCTGTTTCATTGGTGAAGGTGACACTGGCTAGTAAGGTTCCATTGCTTGACCAGATTCTACCTACATGAGTACCAGTTTCACTGGCTGCTTTGTAATAACGGATGGAGTTAATTGTACCTGCCCTAGCACTCTGGAACTCCATCCCTAACTCATAATCAGCGCCACCATCTGTGGCATTGACTAGTAAAGGAACTTGTGTAGTAAAAACGCTCTCGAACACACCTTGGTAAGAACTCATCAAGGAATGTGACAGAGGATTGGCTGTCTCAATGTTGCCAGTGCTATACTCCAACATCCAGTCCCCACCTTGGAGGGAGTTGCCAGTAAAGTTATTGGAAGCGGCAATATCCGCTCCAGTTAAGGTACTTAAATTATCAACAAATGCTTGTCCAGATTCTCCAAACGCGACGTTGCACCCATAAAAAAGGATATCTGCACCAGTTGCAAGTGATAGAGACCATTTTTGTAGCTCACTAGTATATTGCGAAAGTGACTCTGCACTTAAAAAACTTTTACCCAGTTGCAATTGAGCTACATTGGCATGAGAGATGATATTAACGCCTGTTAGATTTTTATACAGTCCTAAGGTTTCAGTTATTTGAGCAACCCCATCTCGTGTTGGATCTAAAAGGACTTTGACATCTGATTGTAAGTTTGCCATGACAGTCATAGCATCGGAAATGTTTTGATCGACAAAAGTAATTGTTTGTGGACTAATTAAGTTGCTCCCAGAAAATCCTTGTACTTGTAAAGGATCCACTAATTGCTGAGGAATTAATGGTGATGACAGAGTCTGGTTGGCAAAATAATTGTCTAACATGGCAATACTCTTATGCTTTTTATAAAGAAATAATGATTTGTTGTTCGCACTTTTATCCCAAACAACTTAGCAATAGCAAGTCGCATAAAGCAATTTAACTTTTGCAGTATTCAGAAATAACCTACATACTATTTTATTTGCAAAGTCATTTTTATGTAAATAGCGCTGAGTTAGCTAATAGTTACATTTAAGTTATATTTAGTTCTTTACGTTGATATAAAACTCAATAATTTTGATAAAAGGGATCTTCTGGCTTCTTGGGAATAAGCATAGCTAATTTATAGATAAAAGCCTTTCACTCCAATGATTTGCCCTTACTAAACATTCGAGTATTGTATAAAATTATACAGTCTATGTCGTAAACCCAGAAGAACGATAAAAAGTTTACTAAGCAAATTTTTTATCAAAATTATCGTCTCTTGTTTTGCTTAAAAAGGCTGTAATTAGTAAAGATGTTAGAACAAGAGGGTATTTAGAAACAAAAATCAAGTTTTTTGTCTGCGATTACCTTGCCGATTTCAATCGAGGAAGTAGCTGCTGGAGATGGAGCATTACAGACATGGATAGAATTTTTTGTTCTGACAATTAAAAAATCATCAACTAGACTACCATCATTCATTAGAGCCTGCGCTCTTACGCCAGCATGACTAGGTACTAGATCATCAGCTTGAACTTCGGGAATAAGTTTTTGCAAGCTCCGCACAAATGCAGCTTTGCTAAAAGAGCGAATCATTTCTTGGAGTCCTTCATCTGCATGTTTGAATGCTAATTTCCAAAAGCCAGGGTAAGTCATTACTTCCGTAAAATCTTTGAGATCGAAGTCTGTTTTATTGTAGCCTTCACGTTTTAAGCTCAGAACTGCATTAGGTCCTGCATGGATATTCCCATCGATCATGCGCGTGAAATGAACACCTAGAAAGGGGAAATTGGGATTGGGGACAGGGTAAATTAGATGTTTAACTAAGTATCTTTTTTCTGGCTTTAATTCGTAGTATTCACCTCGGAAGGGAACTATTTTTGCTTCAGGATCAACTTGATTAAGTTTGGCAATGCGATCGCTATATAATCCTGCACAATTGATTAAGCTACGAGTTTCAAAAACACCATTATTAGTCTCAATTCTTTGTCCATCAGACGTTTCAACAATTTTCTCGACTTTTGTATTGAGATGCAAATCACCTCCCCAACACTCGATCAATTCCGCATACTTACGACAGACTTGTTTATAATCAGTAATTCCTGTTGAAAATACTTGAATTCCTGCAATACAATTCACATGAGGTTCAATTTCTTTAACTTGTTCTGCCGTTAATTTGGCAACTTTAATTCCATTCGCTAAACCTCGTTGGTAGATATTTTCTAAGGCTGGTAATTCATTAGTTTGGGTGGCAACAATCACTTTGCCACAAACATCATGCGCGATGTTATGTTCTCGACAAAACTGTACCATAGACTCACAACCTGTGCTGCAAAGCTTAGCTTTCAAGCTTCCAGGTTTGTAATAAATTCCAGAATGGATAACTCCACTGTTATGACCTGTTTGATGTTTGCTCCAAGCACTTTCTTTCTCCAGAACTGCAATGCGAAGGTTGGGGTTGGAACTTAGTAAAGCCATAGCTGTTGAGAGTCCAACAATACCTCCTCCAATTACTATCGAGTCATACATAAATTTAACCTCCTAATTTTTTTCTCCACTCACATGGCAATGCCAAGCTTTGAGTCGATCGGTAACTTCTACATTTGGATGATCAATTTCGTCTTGGGTGCGTTGGCGCAGGCGACCTTGCCATCGATAGATTATCAAACCAACATACTCCCGTATTACAGTACCAAGTCGATCATTCGTACTCCAGTTTGTGGGTAAGGGAATTGAGTGGGCAATCACTTTAAACCCAAAACTTTGAAATAAGATCTGAGATCGCAGCATGTGGGGAGCATCTGTCAATAAAAGAATCTTCTGAATCCCTTGAGGATGTAGCACCGCCGTAGTAAATTGAGCATTTTCTTCGGTCGTCTGCGAGCAACGTTCGCCACTCAAATAGATTTTTGAAATTCCCCAATTTTGCAATTGGGAGATTGATTCTTCGGCATCCAACATTCCGCTCACAAAAATTTGGGGTGCGCGTTGCGCTTTCCATAGTTTACTAGCTACTTCTACTCGATGAGAACGCAACGACTCACCGCGTCCTAGAATGATGATCGCATCAGCTTTTTCACCAGTATCTGGAGGTAAAGCAAACGTTAAGCCATGATTTGCTAAGTCAACCCCAATCGGCGAAGTTAAGAACAGGTAAATCACGCCAATAATCGCTACGGGGAGAATGACTCGACGTTTCTGTTGTCGAGAACTGACTAGCCACAACACCCAGAGCAACGCAAAAAAAATCAAAGATTCCAGCATCACTACGCCGCGATTTAGTCATGTTTGATCAGTGAATTTTTCAAGGCTTCAACAATTCGATCAAGATCTTGATTGGTCATTTGATGGAAAAGTGGTAACAGAATACAACTATCTTGAGCTTTCTCGCTTTCTGTCAAGCGATCGCATTTTCCTGCCCCACAGTTACATGGTTTTGGTGTAGCTCCACAAGACCAAGCTTCCTTTTGATAGGCAGGTTCACGATGTGTGTTCATAATGCCGCGCCTTGTGGCAATGCCTTGGTCTAGCATCTGCTGCATTACTTGCACCTGATCGTACTTGTCTGTCAGTCTTATAGCATAACTCTGCCAGTTGCTCCGCGCCCAATCTGGCTCAGTTGGTAATTGCAATCCCTCTACATCTGCTAATAGTTCATGATAGCGTTGGGCTAAATAGCGGCGGCGTTCCACGATCGCAGGCAAACGTTTAAGCTGCTCACGACCGACCGCAGCTTGAATGTCAGTCATCCGATAGTTGTAACCCAAGATTGGATAGGACTCAAAGATAACTTGCTTAGCTCCGTGACGTACTGTGTCGGCAACGCTCATACCATGTTGACGCAAAAGTCGAAACTGCCGATCCCATTCAGGATTAGAGGTAGTCAACATGCCGCCATCACCAGTGGAAATGATCTTGCGGGGATGGAAGGAAAAGCAAGCGATATCACCATGAGGCTTTCCAATTTTTTCCCACTCACCATTCCAGAGAATTTCACTACCGATCGCACAAGCAGCATCTTCAATCACAGGCAAATTGTGCTGGTGAGCAATCTCTAAAATTGCTTTGAGATCGCAAGGCATCCCAATTTGGTGAACTACTAAAATGGCACGAGTGCGATCGCTGATGGCTTCAGAAATTAATGCTGGATTGATATTGTAGGTTTGCGGATCAATGTCCACAAATACTGGTAATGCACCACAATAGCGAATGCTATTGGCAGTTGCGATATAAGAATGGCTAACTGTAATTACCTCATCCCTAGGCTTTACCCCAACTGCTAACAGCGCTAGGTGTAAAGCTGTCGTGCAATTAGATACAGCACAAGCGTGTTTAGACCCCACGTAAGTGGCAAACTCTAGCTCAAACGCTGCAACTTCAGGTCCTTGGGTGACCCATCCAGACATAATCGCCCGACTCGCGGCTTCGGCTTCGGCTTCACCCATCCAAGGTTTAGCGATCGGAATATTTTGGAGCTTTTCAGACATTAGTCGCCTCCTTATTCTTTTGTGCAAGCCACCAAGTTACCAATTTGCTCAAGCCATCCTCAAGTGATACCTCCGCTTCAAAGCCGAGCAACTGCTTGGCTTTAGTCACATCTGCGAGCCTACGAGCAACAGGATTAACTTTACGCTCCTCACCATATTCGGGCTGTAAATCAGATCCCATGACTTTTGTTAAACCGTAAGCCAAATCATTTAAGCTACTTTCAACACTACTGGCAATATTAAACACTTCATCAGTGACATCGGCTTTGGCGGCTAAGATATTTGCTCTCGCAATGTCCCCGATATAGATAAAGTCCATTGTCTGTTTACCATCACCAAAAATCAACGGAGGTTTACCTGCAATGATGCGTTCCATCCACCGAATTAACACTTCGGTATAGACACCATAAATATCCATTCTCGGACCATAGACATTGAAGTAACGCAGAGCCACATAATCTAGTCCATACATGTCATAAAAGCTGCGTAATAAAGCTTCATTAAAAATCTTGGTAGCGCCGTAAAGAGTACGGTTATTGTAAGGGTGATGCAGCTCTGTGGTGGGAAATTCATCTGCCATCCCATATATTGATGCAGATGATGCAGCAACTACTTTTTTCACCTTAGCTTTTACGGCTGCTTCCAATACGTTATAAGTACCATCTGCCATTACTTCTAGTGCTAGACGAGGTTCTGCAGCACATTGGGTAATCCGAATCGCAGCTTGATGAAAGACAATATCTATATCTTGCATAACTTCATCTAAAAGTTTGAGATCGCGAATATCACCTTCCACAACTTTGACATTGCCATTTTCCTCTGCCCAAGCTAGGTTTGACATCTGTCCGCGTGTAAAATTATCAAGAATGATAATTTCTGCAACTTCTTCTTTAACAAGAAGGTCAGCAATATGAGAACCAACCAGACCTGCGCCACCTGTAACCAATACTCGACTATTTTTCATGTTCTGTAATACTTTCTAATGGTTGATATCCTTCACGCCAGCGTAAAAACTTTGCAGGAACGCCAGCAACGATCGCATAGGCAGGTACATCCTTAGTAACCACTGCTCCAGCACCAATAATGCTACCTTCACCAATGGTTACACCAGGAAGTATAACTGCATTCATCCCTATATCGGCTCCTGCTTTAATTCTGACCGACTTGATTTCCAAATCAGTTTTGACAATGGGTAGCTCAATTGGCAAACCAGTGTGAGCTGAGCCTAGAACTTTTGCCCCAGGCCCCCATCCCACATAGTCTTCAATGACTAGATCGCGAGCATCAAAATAGCTTTGAGGACCAATCCAAACATGGTTGCCAATGCGACAAGTGCCATCAAAACGACCTTGAATATAGCTTTGAGATCCAATAAAAACTTTATTCCCAAGCTCAAAGGTTTCAAGATGTTTAAATCCAACTCCATTACCAATCTGGATACTATGACCAAATTTACGAGCAACAGCTCGCCAAATAGCCCGCCGCATTAATCCGTCAAAATTACCGTCACTAGCCACAAACCGAGAATACAGTTCAACTAATGATTGGAGATCGTACTGATTGCGGAGATACTCGGCTAATTGAACTTCAAAATCAGGATCTAGCTTATCTTCTTGTAAGCCATGGAAGGCTGCGACTACTTTGGATTTTACAAAATCAGACATGGAAATCCTCTATCTAATAGAGCTAATTATGGCTTTAGCAACCTGAGTTTGTGACTCAATGGGTAACTCTGGATACATGGGTAGAGAGAGTACTTCATTAGCAACAGCCTCTGAATGAGGGAAATCCCCCACCTTATGTCCTAACTCTGAATAGGATTTTTGCAAATGTACAGGAATTGGATAGTGAATGCCAGTTTGAATATCATGGGCTTGTAAACTCTGCTGAAGAGCATCACGTTGAGGCGATCGCACAGCATATATATGGTAAACATGACGGTTATGTGGTAACGCTGAAGGAAGCCCTAAACCAGATTCTGCCAATAGTTCATTATAGTTGGCAGCACAGGCAATTCTAGCTTCTGTCCATGCTTCGATATAGCGCATTTTTACCCGTAAAATCGCACCTTGAATGCCATCCATTCGATAGTTATAGCCTTTGAGAACATGGTGATACCTCTTTTCTTGTCCCCAGTCGCGCAACATCCTCATCGTCTGATCATATTCAGGATTATTGGTTACAGCCATACCGCCTTCACCATAAGCACCTAAGTTTTTACCGGGGTAAAAACTAAAGCACCCAATGTCTCCAATGCTTCCCACTCGACGGCCTTTATACTCAGCTCCATGGGCTTGAGCCGCATCTTCGATCACAACCAAATTATGACGACGGGCAATTTCTAAAATTGGATCCATATCTGCGGATTGACCATATAGATGGACAGGCAGAATCGCTTTAGTCCGCCCAGTGATCGCTTGCTCGATTTGAGTGACATCAATTGTATAAGTGACAGGATCAATATCGACAAAAACAGGGGTGGCTCCTGTGTAACAAATTGCAGCTGTCGTTGCCACAAAAGTCATCGGTATAGTAATTACTTCATCACCTGCACCAATCCCAGCCGCTAGTAATGCTAAATGCAGCGCACTTGTACCTGTGTTCAGCGCAATCCCAAAGCTAGCTTGGCTATAATTAGCAAATTCTGCTTCTAGGGCGGCGACTTCACTTCCCAGAATAAATTGGGTGCTATCCAACACTTTTAATACGGCTGTATCAATTTCATCTTTGATACTAAGGTACTGAGTTTTTAGATCGACAAATGGAATCACGACGACACCTCCGCTAAATTTAATTTGACTAACTTTCCTTGTTCTTTCATGGACTGATTTGCTGCTTCAAGAATTTTGACAACTCGCAGCCCTGCTTCGCCATCACTAATAGGACGCTCTCCTGTTTGAATGCAGTGTAAAAAATGCAGCCCTTCTGTCCGCAGTGCTTCTGTTATATCTAGCTTTGGTGACCACATATCACCTGTCCGATAACCAATCATTTTTTGATAGACACTTTCAGAATCATTGTTATTTAAAGTGATGCCTTTGTCATACACTTTAATCTTTTCACTCGGATCTAAGTCATCGAACACAATCATTTTTTGACTTCCTCCGATCAAAGTTCGTCGAACTTTGACAGGAGCTAGCCAATTCACATGTAAGTGCGCGATCAAGTTGTTTTCAAAAAACAGGGTCAAGTAAGCAATATTTTCGGTTCCATTAGGTACATGACTGATTCCAGTTGCTGACACCGCATAGGGTTTGGCTGGCAAGACATAGTCCATAATCGAGAGATCATGAACTGCAAGATCCCAAAGGACATTGACATCATGTTGAAACAGCCCAAGATTGACTCGCACTGAATCATAGTAATAAATATCACCAAGTTCTTTGCTAGAAACTAATTCCGCCATTTTACGGACTGCTCCTGTATAGACAAAGGTATGATCCACCATCAATATTCGGTTTTGACGCTTGGCTTCAGCTAACAACTCAATGGATTGCTCAGAAGTCATTGTCATTGGCTTTTCAACCATCACATGCTTCCCAGACTGCAATGCTGCTAATGCCAGCTTAAAGTGTGTGGAAACAGGAGTGGCGATCGCTACTGCATCAATCTCAGGATCGTTAAAAATGTCACTACAGTCTGTTGTGATCTGAATCGCAGGATAACGAGCCTTGGCTTTTGCCAGAAGATCGGGGCTAAAATCACTGACAGTCCTGACATTAACACCTGAGAGTTCCGAAAAATTTCTAACTAGGTTTGGTCCCCAATAGCCATAGCCAATGACACCAATATTGATGCTATTAATGCTGCCCATATGTACTTATTAAAGATATAAAGATATATTTACAAAAAATTGTGCAAAAAACATAAACGACAAGACTAAAAGCTAAAAACTAGCCAATAATCATTGCGAGGTAGATTTATCGCGATCACGTACATCTCCTACAACCCTCGCAGGCACACCAACTACGATGGAGTACTCCAAAACATCGTGGGTAACCACTGCACCTGCACCGACAAGAGCATTTTCGCCAATAGTTATTCCTGCCAAAATAGTGGCATTACTACCAATGGAGGCTCCACGCTTCACATAGGTTTTGACAACAGCCCAATCAGCCTCTGTTTGTAAGCTCCCATCAGTATTTGTAGATCGTGGATAAAGATCATTGGTAAACATTACTCCATGTCCAATAAAAACCTCATCTTCAATCACAACACCCTCACAAAGAAAGGTGTGAGAGGATATTTTGCAGCGCTTACCAACCTCCACATTTTTTTGAATTTCTACAAACGTTCCAATTTTTGTATCATCATCAATACGACAACCATAAAGGTTAACGAGTTGGGGATGGAAAATTTTAACGCTTTCACTCAACTGGACATCTTCATTGACTGGCATTATCTTGTTCTACTCATTGTATTGAAGTCATAAAAAAATTGAGATTAGCTCACTATTTGAAAGTCTCTTGCTAGATAGGGATTGTGAAAATAGCTTTTGCACTAATACCAATCTAAATATCCTCTCATAGCTTATTTAATAGTCGCTATACAGTCGTTATACATATGATACCTTCCCTAAACTCAAGATTTAACATTTTGGATCTTTTTAGGAAAAAACTTTAATGGCTATTGACATAACATTCTAAATACTAAAAAAGCTAAGTTTAAGAGGCTGTTTCAATACTTTGGATAATTTGTAAATGAGGTTATAAGCATTACAGGGCAGTCTTTCTAAGAATTGCATTATTTAACTAGCTGTGAGCTAAAATGCTCACAACTAGTTTAAATAACAAGTGGAATGATGTTCTATACAGGACAAACGATACAAGCTTCTAAAAGTATCCAAAATATTGGATTGGGAAAGCTGTCTTAAGGATAATTACGCAGCAAGACTGCGAGCCAAAATAGCTAAGACCCTAGAATTAAGTACTATCCAAAGCTTGTGTGCCACCTTTTAAACAGACTCCAAATAGCATATTTTTATTAATGCTTTGAAAGTTGTAGAAAATTTACAAAACTGTCTTATTTTTTTGAATTATTATTATTCTCATGTATAGTTATGGTAAATTATATAAGACAAATCAAACATTGAATCAAACATTTTTAAAAAATGTAAATCTCTAGAATCTTATATCTCTTAGGGTAAATCCCTCATGTCCTGTGGCGAAAGATAAAAATTGCAATGCTTAACAATGTGTGCAAGCAAAACATTTTTTATACCTCGTCCGCTTGCTGCAGGGTAGTTAATTAACTTAGAAGCGCTAATCGTGAAGTATTGAAATTAGTAGTAGTAGTGGCTAGTTATTTCTAATAGCTAAAAACACAATTAAAAATCTTTGATTTATCAATATCTTCCCAAATCTTGCACGGGTTCTCTTTTTGCCTAGCAATCACTTCCGTTTGATAACCAGTTTTTTTACTTTGGGATTTATACATATGGATAAAAATGGTATGCCAACAAAGGACTTAATTGGAGTTCCCGTATACTTTTCATCTTTTGACGAGCAAGTTAGTCAGATAGTAACTTGGGCAAGAAATTACCAAAGTAAGATGGTTTGTGTCGCTAATGTTCATATGTTAATTGAGGCTTGGCAAAATTCTCACTTTGCTGACCTGCTTAGAAACGCAGATCTAGTTACCCCAGATGGAATGCCCTTGGTTTGGATGATGAAACTGATGGGAGTCAAACAAGCGGAAAGAGTTGCTGGTATGGATATTTTTCATACAGCATGCGAACAAGCCTCTACTGCCCAAATAAGTGTTTTTCTCTTGGGATCGAGTCCAGAGGTACTAGAAAAAATTTGTCAGCGCTTAAAAAATGAATTCCCTAAGCTGAATATTGCTGGAATGTATTCTCCACCATTTGCGCCACTTAGTCTAAATCCAGACATTAGCATTATCAAAACCATCAACGATAGTGGAGCGGGAATTGTCTTTGTTGCCCTAGGTTGTCCAAAGCAAGAATTGTGGATGGCTCAATATCGGGAGAAGATTCAGGCTGTCATGATTGGAGTAGGCGCAGTGTTTCCTATTTACGCTGGTGTATTGAAGCAAGCTCCAAAGTTTATGCGAAACGCTGGGCTTGAATGGCTATTCCGTCTAACACAAGAACCTAGTAGGCTATGGTATCGCTATACTACCACTATTCCGATTTTTATATGGCTGGCTCTAAAGCAGATCTGGCTCCATCGAATTTACTACTCTGCCCAAAATGAATCTTAAGGACTTTTGAACAAATAGGGATCTCTATATAATGCAAAATTGTTGAGATATAGAGCTGTTTTTAGAGATACCTATTTGCAAATACTTAAACTGCTTACAAATGCCCGTCGCAAATATTGTCATCCCAAAGACAATATTATCAGAAATATTTTAGGAAAGATCTATTGAACCAACAGGAGTACGTAGGATACTTATATACATGCCTTAAACT
Source organism: Pseudanabaena sp. SR411 (assembly GCF_002251945.1). GTDB lineage: Bacteria > Cyanobacteriota > Cyanobacteriia > Pseudanabaenales > Pseudanabaenaceae > Pseudanabaena. The sequence continues at coordinate 26,700 of NZ_NDHW01000181.1, read as the reverse complement.
TACGGCGCTGGCTCACTAATTAGTGATATTAAGCTGTAATCCCTATCTGGCAACGATTTCAGGCTTTAGTCACAATTTACTTGTAAAGCCTTGCCAATCAACAGCTTCATCGCTCTATCACTAATTAGCTGTCCAGTGCCAAACTTACAAATTTTGTTAACATGAATCAAACAAAACTAAATATATTAAGCATTTGCAGTAGCTTAAAGTGATGAAATATTTTGATATACAGTGTTTTTAAACTCGGGTGTCAAACATCATAAACATCTGTCATGAAAATCATTGAGCCATTTTTATGATGTTTAATCTCCACGAAACGCCTATTGGTCTGAAAATCTAATATATTGTGATCGCCTGTGTTTTAGGATTAAGCACAATCTTCTAGTCCTCATACGCAAGAGAATAAACATGCAAAGTGAACAGTATCCTCAACTTCCTCCAAAAAACAGTGACATTAAGCGCTTTGAGCCTGTGAATTTGGTCAAGTTTACATCTCCTGATGATGAAGGAGGATTAAAATTAGGTCAAGCATTGCAGTCACTCCACCGACAATTACCTGTAATTGTTGGAGTAACTTTTATAGTTACTTCTTTGGCACTTCTCAAAGCTATAACTAGTAAACCAACTTATCAAGCTAGTTTTGAGATATTAGCCAAAGTAATTACCGAGGAAACGCGAGTAATTTCTCAGGTAACGCTGAACAATAGAGATGATAATAGTAAAAGTTCGGTCGATTCTACAACGCTAAAGCTTTTGAAAAGTCCTAGAATTATCAACCCAATTGTCGATCAATTAAAATTAAAGTACCCTGATGTAAATTATGAAAGTCTATCCGATGGCTTAGTTCTTAAAGTAATTACAGAGGCAGAGATTCTTAATGTCAGCTATGAGGATAAAGACTCCACAAAAGTTAAAGCTGTTCTAGATTTGGTGTCCAATGCTTATCTTGACTACAGTTTGGAAGAACGTTTAGCTGAGGTACAACAGGGACTCGACTTTGTAGATTCCCAATTACCAAAAATAGAGGAAAGTGCTAGTAAACTTCAAGATAAACTACAAAGCTTTCGGCAACAATATAATCTGATCGATCCAGAATCAACCAGAAAGCAGTTAGCTGAACAAATTAGTACTATTAGTCAGCAGCGACTAGAAAATCAGGTTAAATTAGACGAAGCATATGCTCTCGCTTTTGATTTAGATAGCCAGTTAGCCAACCCGAGTAGTAACTCAAAGGGTTCCGCAGCACTCCAAGATAATGCTCGATATCAATCACTTTTATCTCAAATTCAAGTTTTGGAAATCCAAATCGCCAAAGATTTGAGTGTGTTTCAGGAAAGTACTGACAAAATTAAGGTGTTGCGAGATCAGCAAACAAACTTACTCGCATTGTTGAGCCAAGAGGGAGAAAGAACTAAAGAACTGCTTGCAAGTCAAATTCGAGAATTAGAATCCCGTAGTGAAATTTTATCGCAAGCGGAGGAACAGTTGAATCAGCAGGTGAAACAGCTATCCATCGTATCTCGGCAATATAATGATATTCAGCAAGAGATTAAAATAACTAATGATAACTTGAATCAGTTTCTAACAAAACGAGAAGCTTTACGCATCGATGCTGGACAACGTAAAACACCTTGGCAGATCCTCACTCCATTGAAAGATCCTGTCGCATCCTCTTCTGATATTAAAAGAAATGCCTTGCTGGGCGTAATACTGGGATTATTGTTAGGGATCGGTATAGCTTTATTACGTGATAAGTTAAGTAATTTGTTGCGTACCCCAAATGAAGTAAAAGACACATCAAAGCTGCCAATTTTGGGAGTCATTCCCTTTAATTCGGCTTTAATATCTGATAAAAAACAAGATGGTATTTCGGACTTGATTCCATTAGAGAAATCTTTGATAGACAATGAAAATAACACTACTATAGAGAAACTAATTGAAATAATAAATATAAAATCTTTGGTACAGCGCTCCCACAAAAGATTGGAAGGAGAAGCTAATGCTACACAGCCTTACTATATGACATCGATATTTTTAGAATCTTTTAGATCGCTTTATACGAATATTCGCCTGCTTAGCCCTGATGACAAAATTCGATCTATTGTTATCAGTTCTTCCTTGCCGAGTGAAGGGAAATCTACAACTTCAGTTTATTTAGCCCAAGCCGCAGCGGCTTTAGGCAAACGAGTACTACTTGTAGATGCTGATTTGCGTCGTCCAAAACTGCATGAGCGATTGCATTTTAGTAATGCTGTAGGACTTAGCAATTTAATTTCTTCCAATCTTAGTTTTGATGAAGTAGTTCAGAGATCTCCAATTGAACCCAACTTATCGATACTCACCTCTGGTCACTTGCCACCCGATCCAACACGACTAATTTCTTCACAAAAAATGCAGGACTTAATGCAATTATTTCAAGAGACATTTGATTTAGTGATTTATGATACTCCCCCACTTATAGGTATGGTCGATGCCAAATTACTCGCATCAAAAACAGACGGAATTATCATGGTAGTTGGATTAGATAAAACTAAAGTTTCAAGCTTAAATCAAGCTTTAGAACTTTTAAGTAACTCTCCCATTGTTGTGTTTGGCATAGTTGCTAATAGATCAAAAGACTATGTAGCAAGTCTAAATGATACTTATAAGCATTACTAGTAGACAGTCAAATGTAAATTGACGGATAAGATAAAGGCACTGGTGAGTTAATTAGTGAGGCAACAAAATCTCCTTGAGGATAATAATTCCAGCATAGAAACGGGACGATGAAAAAGTCCGATCGCCATAGGAGATTGTCAAGCAAAGTGTGTAAAGTCTAGGAACTAGAGGTGGAGACGATCATCAAAGAGGATGGCAAATCGATTAAGTGCAGGTTTCCAATCCTTAATCGCGCCTCATCCATTTCTTAGAAATATTCTGCATCGCCAAATAAACCAGCTTCAAAGCAGCCTCATCAGAGGGGAAAATCTGTTGAGATTTAATCACTTTCCGCAAACAGCTATTCATCGACTCAATCGCATTAGTGGTATAAATCGCCCTACGAATCTCGGACGGGAAAGCAAAGAAGGGGATAATGTGCCCCCAGTGACTGCGCCAAGACTTGGAGATCGAGGGATATTGTTTGTCCCATTTTTCAGCAAACAACTCAAGGTTAAACTCCGCTTCTGATTCCGTCGCAGCAGCATAAATTGCCTTGAGATCCGCACAAACTTGCTTGCGTTGTTGCCAAGGCACAAAGGCGACCGAGTTACGCACCATATGAACAATGCATAACTGTACCTGTGTTTTGGGAAACACAGGTACAGTTATGCATTGGGAAAACCAGTCAAACCATCAACGCAAGCAATCAAAATGTCTTTGGCTCCACGGTTATGAATTTCAGTGAGTACGGACAACCAGAATTTCGCTCCCTCATTCGGTGAAATCCACATATTCAATAATGAGTTTATTACTCATCGACAAATCTTTAATTTTCCCAAGCTTTTTACCTATGGTTTTTTCTCATAACTCATTTAGGATTGCTATATAGCACCTTTAGCAAACTACCCAACGACGAACAAGCACAAGCGATCGCCATAGCGACCTAGACGAAGAATATCTCCTGAGCATACACTCTACATTCAGCAGGTGTTTTTTGAGAATTAGCATTTATTAGAGAAAGCCTTATAAATAGTGCATTTTGGGGATTTTCCCGTTTTTGAGACTCATGGTGCGATTTACTAACTGCTATAGATATTTAATAAAAAGCTCTATCTATTACCTCTCTTTTGCGATTTGGTATTATTTAATTCTGTCCTTACCTTCTTGAAAACTGCAATAGTTTTCAGATTTGCCTTTCTTTGCCTTTTTTAGGGGTTCTCTGAATTAGGAGACTAACAAACCTAGCGATAATCCCATCTTCCATCCACACAAGCAATCCAAGAACCATCATTAAGTTGATGTCCATCTATATGATGCATTCCTGATTTATTCCATCCTTTACCACTAGCGGTTAAGAGAGGTTCAGTACCAACTTGTTTTTCAGTATAAGTTTCTGGAGAGATATCAGTAATTTCAAAGGCTCTCACTTGCGTCCCATAGGTGGGAAAACAGTCTTGCGTATAACGAATCAGGCGATCGCCTAAATTTAAAATGCGACCTGCGGGTCTAGCAATATGAGGATTATGTTGGATAATCGGACTAAGTGGATGCTCCTGCCATTTACCTTGGAGATTAGAAGCATAATATAGCCTTAGAGTATCATTCTGATCTTTAGGGCTAGTTTCGGTAAAAAGCCACCACAAATTGTTATAAAAAACAATAGAAGCATCTAAAAATTCTAAGCCTTCTAAGATATTCCCGATAAAGTTCCATTGCAAGGGAAATTGAGTAGCTTTATAAAGTCGAATGGATTGAGCCTCTCCTGTCTCAGGAATCATATAGTAATCTGCTTTCCATTGGAAAACATAAGGGTAAGATAGATGAAAAGATTCAGTAAGGACGATTTGTTGATATTGCCATTCTAATCCATTATTACTAGTTGCTAAGCCAATTTCACCAAGATTGAACTCCTGATTCATAACTTCAAAAAACATATACCATGTTTCCTTATTTTTAATCATGAATGGATCGGCAACCAGAGAAGCATGGCGATCGCTAATATCTTCTCTCGAAATTACTGGTTGTTTAATCGATAGTGCAGGCTTGAGATCTAAGGGATTAGAACCAACATAAATCCCGATCGCCCAATTAGACATTTGTGCTGACAACCAGTATTGGATTGGTTTTGGCAAGTGTTGGCGAATATTTGATCGAAGATGATTGACAAGTCGATTAATCATAGCTCAACTTTAAATAATTCCTTGGTTACGCATTAACTCTATTTCTTGTTGCAAGCCAACTTCTAAGGTGCGTGGCTCAAAATCCAAATCGTTTTTAGCTGACTCATGGGAATAAGCCTTATCTTCTTGTAATCTTAGAATTTGCTCACGTCTTACTGGCGATTTATCTCCCAAAATACTTTCTAAAAGAGTTGCTATGGTAATGCCAATATTCAGAGGAAAGTAGAGATGATAAACAGGTTTAGCTAATAATTTGCTAACTATAGTTAAAAGTTCTCTAAAGTTAACAATACTAGCACCAGAAAGATCGTAAGCACCTTGAATATTGGGAAACTGCCATGCTTTCACCAGAGTTTGAGCGATATCATCTGCATGAATTGGCTGTAAAAGGGTATTTCCTGAGCCAAAAACAGGAAAGAATTTATAGCGATCGCAAAATTTAACTAACTTATGTAAATTTTGATCCTGTGGAGAACCATAAATCATCGTAGGACGAAGTAGACAATAGGTTCCTGAATATGTCAACAGTTCTTTCTCAGCATCTTTATATTCTTGGGAATATCGATTGTATTTTGAATAAATTCCCGTTGTACCAATAATAATCAAATGGGGAGTTTGCTGTGCTTTTTTGAGGCTATTAATTAGTACAGGGACTTGATTCAGTTGCACAATATGAATAATTATTTCAAAATTGCTTTGAGCAAAAATCCGATCCCAAGTTTCAGCAGTTTTACTATCGCCAATATAGTAATTAATCTTTAAATTAAGATGATCAATTTTACTGCGATTGCTAGTTTCTCTAACTAAGCAAGAAACCTCGGTATTTGGTTTGATTTCAGCTAACCTCTTAAGAAATAATGTCCCTGTTAGTCCCGTAGCTCCAGTGATTAAAGTGGTCATAAACTACTTAGCCTTAAGTTGTCTTCTATGAATAACGTCTTGATAAATATTCAGTGTTTTGGTACACATCTGCTCTAAAGTTAACTCCGCCTCATATTTTTGTCGTCCTTGGATGCCCATTTCGCGCCGAAGTTGAGCATCATTAACTAATTTTTCAAGGCGATTTCTTAAGGTCTCAACATCACCACGAGGTACACAGTAGCCTGTTATTCCATCAATTACTGACTCGGCAACCCCTCCAACTTGAGAAGCGATAATCGGCATTTCCGCTCGCATTGCTTCAATAATAGCGTAGGGAAATCCTTCCCAGTTAGTAATCAGCGTAAAAATATCACCTTGGGGCAGCATCTCGGACACATTGCTACAAAAACCTCGAAAATTCACGCGATCGGTCATATTCATTTGGCTGACCATAGTTTTGATTTCTTCTAGCTTTGGCCCACTTCCAAGTAATTCTAGCTGAGCATTTTCAATGGATTTAAAAGCTTTAATTAAGGTTGCATAATCTTTCTGTGCATCAAACCTAGCAACCATTAAAATGCGTACCGTGTCATTTGATTGATGGCTAGATCTTAAATGATGAGGAACATCTTCAATTCCATAGTGAATCATTACTAATTTATCAGCAGACATTCCTGCTTTTAATGCAATCTGACGATCATTTTCAGAAACACAAATAACTTTATCAGTTATTGGCTCAACCCATTTTTCGATCACCTCATAAACACTGCGATTAGGCTCAGGTATTCCATCGGTAAATGCCCATCCATGAGCAGTAAATACACAGGGTATATTAGTTATTTTCGCTGCCAATCTACCCAAAATTCCTGCTTTACTAGAGTGGGTTGCTACAATGTCAGGTTGTAATTGACGAATAGTTTCTACAATAAACCAAAGAGTTTGCCAATCTAACCATGGATTAATGGATTGTTTAAAATATTCGCAAGCAGTGGAGTTAATAGAAAAACTATTTAAAAAGTCATTAAAAGGACCTTTTTCTCCAGTTATAACAAGAACCTCATGTCCGTGATTTTGTAGAAAAAAAGCCAAATCTTTGACATGAACTTGAGCGCCACCAACGGTATCGGATCTCGTAATAATCAAGAGAACTTTCATAGCAATAGTTAAGATTTAAATAATGATTAATTGTAACTGTCTATAGAAAACTATACTTGACTTCTAAGTCGAAGGCTAAGATAAAACTCGCCTAAAATGATCAATGCAATAACACTGAAGAAACCGTACCAACCTCCTATAGTTCCTACATTAATAATACTGATCGCAATTGAAAGATTTAGCAAAACGTAAATACTCGCAACTTGTCCGTGAGACATTCCAGATTGTTGTAAGCGTTGATAGATGTGACTGCGATGGGCTTGAAAGATATTTTCGTGGTTGAGCAAGCGGCGAAATAGAGTGTATAACGCATCCCCTAATATGGGGAATGTGATCACTAACGCTGACCAAGTTTCACTAGCATCTTGATGACTACTCAGTAAAGAAAAAGCAACGATCGCTCCAAGGGAAGTACTACCTACATCTCCCATAAAGATTTTTGCAGGAGACCAATTCCAAATTAAGAATCCAAACAAAGCTGCAACTAAAAGCCATAAAATCGGCTGGTTTAGATAAATAGCTTGAAAACCAAGTTGGATCGCAGTACAGCTAGCAACTAATCCATCTAGTCCATCCATGAAATTGTAAAAATTAATAATTGCAGTCATGCCGATCAGAGTGATCGCGATCGCGATAATTTGACCGAATATGCCCAATTGCAGTAACCAAGGTTGAGGGAAAACACCCACATAGAAGGTCGTAATGCCTGCAACTACTAACTGGACTAAGTAGCGAATGCTCGATGGAACTCCTTGGCGATCGTCAATAATGCCGATAATCGCCAGAGGGATTAAGGTTATCCAAAGTGGATAAAGTGGCAGAGAGTCGCTAAACAGAAAAACACTAATTCCACTGGTGATAGCAAAGGCAATGATAAAACCCAGCCCTCCACCTCTAGGGGTAGGTTGTGTATGGGAACTGCGATCATTAGGAATATCTAGTAGATTTTCTCTAAAGCCTTGCTTGATTAGGTAAACCGTAATCCAACTAATGAGAAAGCTGCCGAGAGAGAGAATAAGTAGTAAATTGCTAGGCATTTCGGATTACCAGTGGAAAAGCTTAGGTAAAGTATATTTAGAATCACTAAGTATTAGACTAAGCATATTGTCGTAACCTCTGAAGATAACATTAAATAGACTCATAGAACTAGGCATATTGACTGAATTTCTAACTTAACTTGTTGGAGATTTCCTAAGAACTTCCTGATACATCTCTAGTAAACGATTAGCACTAGTGGGAATTGAAAAGTTTTGAATTACGCGCTCACGCCCAGTACTAGCAAGACTCTTAGCATAGTTAGGATCTTTTAAAAGTAGAACAACCGATTGTGCCATACCTTCAAGATCGTTCACTTCATGTAAAAGCCCTGTCTTCCTGTCACATACAGCTTCTAATATTCCAGCAATTTTACTTCCGACTACAGGCAGTCCCGCTGCACTAGCTTCGATCGCAACTAGTCCAAATCCTTCATGTAATGATGGAAATAGAAATACATCACAAAGACTCATGATTAATGGAACATCATCACGACCACCTAGAAATCTAACCGAGTCTGTCAGTCCTTGATTAGTAGCGATCGCCTCAATTTGTGTTTTTAAGGGGCCGACACCTACCATCAATAATTTAGCTGAGGGGATTTGCTGACGCACTTTCTCAAATATTTTTAACAACCCAAGATGATTCTTTTGTTCTGCAAACCGTCCCACATGTAAAACTATTGGTGTATCGTCTTCCCAGCCAAAGGATTGGCGAAAGGCAATCTTGTCTGTAGATCCTTTGAGATCAGCAATCGTAACTCCACTATACCAAACACGGCTTCGCTCTAACTGATATTTGGGGATTGCTAGACTATCTAAAATTGCTTGAGAAGATGCTGTAATAAATTCAGAATGCTGAAGGGCATATCGAATACTGACAGCGCCATATAGCGATCTCAATTGCCGTAAAACTGGTAACTTTGTTAAGTGATCTTGAGCAGGAAAGTGAGTATTGTGAAACATACTGATCACAGGGATACCCAAACCCTGCGCGACCCATACAGGAAACCCACTATAGACTTCGACATGATTATGCAAAATCGTATATTTTTGTGTAGATAAGATATCTTTGAATTGTCTTCCAAACTTGGGGTGATTAAACCCTAGAGGACAATGGAATACTTTTGCACCTAGTTGTTCTGCTATATCTGACAACACTCCTACGTCAGAACCTTTACAACAAAAGTCCATCGCACAAATATCCCTAGAGATTTCTCGGAGCATAGAAATTAGCCAAGTTTCTATCCCCCCTCTGTTTAGTCCATGGATAAGATGAAGAACCCTTAAATCACTCATAAATTTGACTGAATATTAGAATAAGACAAAAAAATTGTGGGCGCTTCCGCGCCCACCAAAATAACTATGTAGGTTGCAGTTTGATTACACGGACAAAGCGTACAGTAAGATCTTGGGAACCTCCATTGTAAATCCGAAAGTCCATATTGCCATTTTGCCGATTCGTAAAAGCAGCATCGGATATTTTAAATGTGGTTGTTTTCCACTTGCCACTATTTTGATTAACTATCTGTGCTGTCTTTTTATACACATTACCAAAAGCGTCATATTCAATGCCCCATGTAGCGTTGTTATCATCTAGATATGTCACCTTGATTTCTATGTCAGTACTTTTGTTTCTTAAAAATTGATCATCTACATTGAAATATATATAGTCACTCTGATTTTGATGATCGGTTCTAATAGCTTCGTAGCTAAATCCGTTCCATTTAACAAACTGTGATTGGGAATAAACTTGATGAGTTGGCTTCGTATACCCATCAGGTGCAACTTCACGCTGGGTGAGCCAACGTTCCCAATTGCGGTATGGAAATTTAGCATTTTTGAAAAAAACATCAAGTTGTTGATAATCTGCAAGACTTAATCCTAAAGTTTTTGATAAATTATCTGAATATTCTGGCAAGCGATCGTCTAAATAGGTAGGATCGTTCCATTGACGCAATGCCACCCAAGCATCTGGGCTATTTTCAACGGTTTTACCCATCGTCTTGCGTGCATATTCCACTACTTGAGGTGCGAGGGAATAGGAGAGATCGGTAGTATTGATCCAATTCATTCTTAATTGTAATGACTTGAGGGTAGCCATCTTCATAAAATAATACTTACCCGTTCCAGGGAGCATATTCTCATAACCAAGTAACTCGTTTTCAGTGCCAATGATCCGATTGCGATCGCGATGTAATGGATGATTATCATCGATAACTTGATAGTTCAAATTACCAATTGTTTGAGCCGAAGCACCCCAAGAAGGGATATTAGAATAGGGATTGAAATATTCTTGAGCGCCAATTCGTACACTCATCCCCAAAGAAACCGCATAATCGACCATCCGATTTTTACCTTTGGGTGGATCATTCAATTTCAAAGCCCATAAAGCATCATTCTCACACCTTTCCATCTGCGGCTGCCCAGTAAATACGAGTTTATAGGTATAGCCACTAGCCGCATCTGCATAGTCATCCATATGACGACGAAACCATTGCCAAAACTGATCGGCACTTACGCCAGATCTTTTCGTTTCATCAACAAAAATAACTTCCCACTCATTCCAGCGCCATGCTCCAGGGGCGTACATAAAGGCAAGTGCAGGATTCGCAATATAACGCCGTTGTTTGAAACTAGCTAATAACTTCTTAAATTCTGCTTCAAACCCATAGTGCCAGATTGGATAGAATTTACCTTGGCTAATTTTATTGTCATACATATCCATATAAAAGCCGCCTTCATTTTTGTACTGCATGGCTTTTAAATCAGGGTACTTAGCCTTTACCCATTCAGGTGTATGCTTGACATCCGATGCAAAAATACGTAACCAAATTCGCTTGTTTCGTTTCTGAGCCGCTTCCAAGTTAGCTTCCAATCTGCGCCAATCAAATACATTCTCTTTGGGATTAATTTCTTTCCAAGACATACTGACTGTATACACTTCAGGCTTGAAGATGTCTGTAGATTCGGCATACAATCCACTATTTGCAGTTTTTGTAACCCAACTAGGTAAAGACCAGTCATCTTCTGATGGTTGTTGTTCGATAATATTGGGGATATTGCTGGCAGATATTAGAGCATTTTGATTATCAGAAAAAAAGCATCCAAAGCAGCAAACTAAAGCTAAAAGGATAATAGAAATCCTACGTTTGATATATCTTCGAGTTTTGGAAGTAAAGGATCTCATATTACTTATCTCCTGCATTTTTATAATGCCAGTGCGATTTTCTCTGTCTTAATATTTCTCTAGCCTATGTACTACTTTAAATTACATAAAACTTTTATAAGTAAAAGCAACTTTTTTTGACGGTTATCAAGACAGTTTCTTTCTAGCAGTTGTTCCAAGTTGCGAATTATTATCTTGCAACGTTCTATATAAGCTAATATCCATGACTGAATCTCTTGAATTTGTTCAGAGTTGCAGACAAGCTCTTTTTGATTTGGGTGTGATATATACCCATTTCTATTAATTTCAAATTCGGCTAGCCAAGATGAATCAGGGCGACTAGATCTCCAGTAGTTAGTGACTACGCCTTTACCGAGGTATTGAATAGAAATATCACTAAGTTTATTGAATACATCCAAAAGTTCATCTAGCTTATACCCTCTTGTATTAGTTATCTCGTTCGCTGAACTGACACTGCTTACTGTAACTAGATCTATTTGGTTAGTAGGCATTTTTGTAGCAGTATGTGTCATAGATTCATCCGATTGCGTATTTACATTAGTCATTACATATGGATCGATAGATGCTTGAATATCATTTGTCTTAATATTGCTACTTAATGTAGAGAAACTCAATTTCTTTATTCGCGATCGATGTAATAGTAAAACACCTAGATAAGGAGCAAGACTATACAGTACAAAAGGGCGAACAATTTGGGTTGATTCTTGACGACAGAAGAATAGAAGTGATGGTAAAAAACTAGCTAATAATGCCATTTTTGCTGGTTCTCCTAACCGAGTTGCCCATAAGACTAATTTACCAATGTAAAACCCAAAGATTGTCATAAAAATTGGAGTGCCAATCCAACCAAAATTTAAGTATGCCTCCGCAATAAAAGAATACCCTAAAGAAATTCCATGGATGAATTCTCTTGGTGTGACTTCAGCAGATAACCAAACTGCTGGTACACCTCGCGCAACGGCTGGATGTAGACCTCCAAATCCAATATTAGGAACTAAAGTATATAATGCGTAGAGATAATCAATCCCCATGTTAAAGTCTTTTTGAGATGGCACTAGCTCGATTGTATAGGCGATGGTTTGCATTGAGTTTCCAAACTCAAATAGGGTACTAGCAATTGGATTTTCTAGTGAGGTAAACTTCTCGATTATAGAAGTAAAAGAAAATCTTTCTAGTCCCATACCACCCCTGATCTCAGATATTAAAGGCGAAACAACAAAAGCTATAAATGCGGTAAGTGGCAAGAAAACTTTTTTAGGAAGGGGTTTAATTAAATGATGCCAAAGCCATGCTAGGCTGACCAAAGGTAAAATACCATTAGTTCTCTGTCCTAAAAAATTATACGTAAGTGAATAGATAAGAACTAAGCATATTGATAGCCTTGCCGAGAAACGATTTTGCTGGCTACCAGCAAGTAGGAATAATGCACTTGGTATGATAAATTTGCTCAATACTGTTACTGCACCACCTTCCGATGCCAGTGATTCATAAAGGCTTATATACCCAGAAGTAGCAACAGTACTGATTGCATTTCTTAGGATAAATAATGTTGGGGGTAAAGAAATCACTAGTAAAATCCAGCCAACTTTGCGGATGTCTTGGCTGAGTAGTAATTTATTGGAAAATGATTTTTCTAACGTCGATTTGTTACTATCTAAAGTAGAAGATTGCTGTTTTACCGTTATATTACTTAGCAATGCTCCCAGATGGAGAGAAACTATGCTAAGAGTAACCAGAAATATAGTATGAAGTGTCGTAGCGGGCGAAAACTTATTACTGAGAATACCTACAGGATTAATACCTAGTATTTCCAGAAATATATGTCCACCATTAAATAAGGCTGCCGCAATTAAAAATAAAATGTAGGGACTAAATATATTTTTAGTTAAAACAGTCCAAGAGAACAAGCACCAAAATACAATGATTGTAAATAGAAAGCAGAATGGATAGATTACAGTTTCTGCATCAAAAAATGATTGGTTTTCTAATATCGCTAAGATACATAGAAAAATAATAATTCCCATCTGACAAGCCAAAAAAACTGGCTTAATCTGGCTATATGGTGGTGATTTAATATTATCTATGGGGGTCATAAAAATCTTTTAGAAGTTAAGATCATCACGCAGGAATTGCCATCAGTTTCAAGTATAAATCTTGTAAATATTTGACATTTTGGATAATGTTAAAGGGACTCTTTTCTAAGATTGCGAGGCAATCAGCTTGGGTATGTTGCTGTTTAATCTGGCGAGAATTTAATACAGCATCTACCCATATAGCGATCGGCTCAGATAAATTAATCCGTTGAATCAGGGTTTTGATTTCATCGACCTCTTCTGTCACAACATCTGAAAGGATGACTGGTAAACCTGCTGCTTGAGCTTCTAAACCTACCAAGGGCAAACCCTCAAAGGATGATGGCAACATGAGAACGTCCATAGCCCCCTGCATGATTCTAGGCACTTGATCTTGAGAGCCAGCAAACATAACGTTTGAGTCGATTCCCATCTCTAAAGCTTTGGTTGCGATCGCTTGTCTCAGGGGGCCATCTCCTACAAATAACAAGTAAGTATTTGGTTCTTTTTCTAGCACTTTGACTAGGATCTTGAGCATCAGTTCATGATTTTTGAGAGGAACAAAGCGCCCTACATGTCCAATTACAAAAGCATCAATGGGAATGCCAAATTCTGACCTCACACTAAGGCGATCTAGCGGCTGACGGAATAGCTCTAAGTCAATACCGCAATATAGAACTTGCCAGCGTGGATCGCTTTGCCAATTCTCGTTACCCAAGAGGGCCTTAAGAGCTTTACGGCTAACACCTACACCGAAGGTTGTATATCGGTTAAGCCAATATCGCATTAAGCCAAAATAAATCTGGCGATACCAAGGGGCTTGACGATCGAGAGGAGATGTATCGCTATGGGTTTGGACAATGCGATGGCGAATTTTTTGTTGATGGGCGAGGCGTAAGAGATATCCACTAAACTGATGGAGATGACTGTGGATGATGTCATAGGAACCATGCTCTTGCAGCGCTTGTTTAAAATTATTAGCAAAGAGCCAAGGCTTTTGAGGATAGAGACAGCGTACGATTTTGACACCCAAGCTATCTAGTTCCGCATCAAAAAAAGGAAAATCATCTGTGACATGAACCATTAAGTCAATTTGAAAGCGATCGCGATCGATATGTCGTAACATCTGCATAATCCAGCTTTCTAAGCCACCGCGATTACCCATTTGACCAACAACGTGAAGGACTTTAATTTTCTGTTTTGGCTTTTGGTTGAGGACAGTCATACTTCACCTTCAAATTGATCGCAATTTATTTTTATGATGCTTTTTCGCAATGTAGAGAATTGCGATGCCATTCAATACTAAATCTATAGCTGAGGCGATCAATAAAGCGATCGCTGCACCATTCAGACCTTGGCTAGGGATTAACCATAATGCAAGCAAGGCTGATATCGTTACTACAGTCGCAGATATAACCATTTTAATCTGAAAACTTCTGGTTGCTGTAATCGATTGTCCAATAAAGGAAGAGATATCTTCAATTGAGCCTGCCAACATAAGTAAAGTAAGTAGTTGTGTATATTGTCCATATTCTTTGCGATAGATAGTTTCTAGAATTGGTTGACCAAATAGCCAGCAAGTTGTCATGATGACTACTCCCATGACTATTGCGATCGCCATTAATTTACTTAAAATTTGCCAGAATATTTTGAAATTTCCCTCAGCGTAGTATCGAGACATTCTCGGAATAGTAGAAGCTCCAAGGGGATTTAAAACTGTGTCACCAATCAGCATCAAACTGGCAATGCTGGCAAAAACTCCTAGAGAAGCCTCACCTATATACTTTTCAATAAGATATCTAGGAACATTGGTGTTAAAGCTAACTAGCAAGGTCACAATTCCCATCGGCAAAGCTAATTTCGTAAGCGTAAATAACTTTTGGGAATACCATTTTTTATCAAAAATCTTAGACAAATCAATTTGGGTAGATTGAGGAGACAAGCCATTAATTGCTAATAAATCATAAGAATTAGCGGTTTTCAGACTTGAGGGTAATTCATAGATAAACAGATAGACAGTCCGAAATAGGATTAAGCCGATTAGACCTAAGACTAAGTTACCTGTCAAATAAAGAATTATTCCAAGTAAACTGATCGAAATAATACTTTTACCCATCCCTAAAAAAGCTAAAGTTTTCATCTCCTCTCTTTTCTGAATCAACCCATATAGGGTGGCACTAATTGCTTCTAAAGCTCTAAGTAATGCTAATAGACCAACAATGACGAGAATATCCCATGAATAGCCTGCAAAAATAGGAATGATAATACTTAAAAACAATGCAAAGCTAGAAGTTACTAGCTTTAGATTAAAATAATCTTCAAACGCATACTGGCTTTTAGAATCAGTGATTTGCAAGGTATCTGAATCTAAGCTAGTAAAAGCAAATATAGGGATTGTAATAGCATTAGCTAATGCAAATCTACCAACTAAGACTTTATCGCAAAATTTAACTAAAAGAACATTCACTAAAAACTGACTACAAGCAATAATAATGAACGCAAGAAATAGCCATGAAAATAATTTTCTAATGGGTTTTCTTGCCTGAGAATCTGACATTATTTAGACTCCTGCTTGTTTTTGAGAATGTCCTTGTAGTTATCACTAAGGGATTTGTCTAAACAAGCTTGCAATTTCCAAGCTATTTGCTGGACTTCTGGTTCTTCAAATACCAAGTTATGTACCCCTTCGATAATATGGTAGTCAATTTCCTTCAGTGCTAATTTTGACCACAATTGTTTGTAGTCACTGAGGCGAGTTTTATCAAATACAGTGGTATTGATTAAGGTTACTGCATAAGAAATAGGTTGCGGACGATAATGATCGATCGCCTCTAAATGAGCCATCATATTATTGTGATATAGATAAAATTTACGCAACTCAGGAGGCAGTTGGCAGTTCATTTTTAGATAGAATCGGCATTGGAGAAGTTTGAAAATATCTCGAATTGTTTCAAAATATTTCTTAGGTTTCTGAGCAGTACGCTTGATTTTTTCTAGTAATGATATCTTCAAGAAATTGCGCCAACGCATTTCCCAAAACTCTTGGGCAGGCACTAGAATATCATTCTGAAATCCAGTATCCATTAGTACTAGTAAAGCAACATCCTGTCCTTGCCTATGAAGTTGCTGAGCCATTTCATAGGCAACTATCCCCCCTGCACAAAAACCTCCTAAATAGTAGGGGCCTGTTGGCTGTAAACTTCTAATTTCTGTTAAATAATTAGCTGCCATTTGGTCAATACGTTTAAGTGGTGGGTGTTTTCCGTCTAATCCTTGGGCTTGCAGTCCATAGAAAGGTTGATTGGCATCCAAATGTTTGACTAGATTGCGATATACAAATACTTCACCAAAACCTTCATGGATACAAAAGAACGGGGGATTAGTTCCATCTGGCTTCAGTGGGACTAAATGATTCCAACTAGGAGTCCAACCTTGACGTAAAAGCTTAGCAAGATCGGCGATCGTTGGAGACTGAAAGATAGACATGATGGGAACAGGATGACCTACCAATTCCTCTAGTTGGGCGCTAAGGCGAATTGCCAATAAGGAATGTCCACCTAACTCGAAGAAATTGTCATGGGTACTAAGCAATTTTATGCCTAGCAGTCTTTGCCAAATTTGGGCTATGCGTAGTTCTAATTCATCTTGCGGATAGTTAGTATTAGTAATGTCTTGAGGAGCTTGAGAGTGATTAGGCTTTGGTAAAGCACGACGATCTATTTTGCCGCTCTGGGTTAGGGGGAAACTATCTAATACCACAAAGGCTGAAGGAACCATATATTCAGGTAAGTTCTCTTTGAGAAAACGGCACAGATCGGCAATGGACACCTTTGAACCTAATTTACAGACAAGATAGGCTACTAAGCGATCGCTAGACTGATGGTGATCCACAGTTACCACTGCCTGATTAACTGGAGAATATTGAGCTAAGGTCGCCTCAATTTCACCTAATTCAATGCGAAAGCCCCGCAACTTCACTTGAAAATCAATCCGCCCTAAATACTCAATCGAGCCATCTGTTAAATAGCGGACGCGATCGCCAGTTTTGTATAGCCTCGCATCAGGATCTGAGCTAAAAGGATCGTGAATAAATTTCTCCGCAGTCAATTCAGGACGATTGAGATAGCCTCTACCGACCTGCACGCCACCAATATGTAATTCCCCTGCCACACCAATCGGCACTGGTTGCAGGTAGTTATCGAGAACATATAGTTGCGTATTGGCAACAGGTTTACCAATTGGGACTGTACTTAGATGACTACTGGCTTGACATTGCCAATAACTAACATCTATAGCAGCTTCCGTGGGACCATAGAGATTATGTAGCTCACAATCCAAACGCTCAAAGAAGCGACGTTGCAGATCAATGGGCAATGCTTCTCCACTACAGATCACCCGTTTCAGACTGGAACATTTTGATAAGTCTGTTTCCGCTTCTAGAAATACCTGCAACATCGAAGGAACAAAGTGTAACGTGGTAATTCCTGCTTGGATGATTAATTGTTTTAAATAGCTAGGATCTTTATGTCCTTCAGGTTTAGCAACAACTAATTTCGCGCCTGTACTTAGCGTCCAGAAAAATTCCCACACGGACACATCAAAGCTAAAAGGAGTCTTTTGTAGTACGCAGTCAGATGTGCCAATTTGATAAGTTGACTGCATCCATAGCAGCCGATTGACAACACCTCGATGGTTATTCATCGCTCCCTTGGGTTTACCAGTTGAGCCAGAGGTATAAATGATGTAGCAGAGATGCTCAGCTTTGCTCAGTCTTGGCAGATTGAGATCGCTTTCATCTGCAAATAAAGTCCATTCAGAATCCAGACAAAGAGTCTGAGCTGTATGTTCGGGGAGTTGTGCTAACAATTTCTGTTGAGTGAGTAGCACTGACACCTGAGAGTCAGCGAACATGAAGGCTAAACGGTCTTTGGGATAGGTTGGGTCGATGGGGACATAGGCGCCTCCTGCTTTGAGGATTGCTAATAGCCCAATCACCATTTCTAAGGAACGTTCTATGCAGATGCCCACGGGTTGATCGGGTTTAACACCTTGCTTCCGCAGGTAATGGGCAAGCTGATTGGCTTTTTGATTGAGTTCTTGATAGCTTAACTGTTGATCTTCATAGGTGACAGCGATCGCATCAGGAGTTTGTGCAACTTGGGCTTCAACTAGTTCATGTAAGCAAATATCTTTAGGATAGTTAACGGCTGTATCATTCCAATCAATCAGAATTTGTTGAGACTCTAACTGAGTTAGTAAGGGCAAGTTGTATATTTGCTGATCTGGATTAATGGCGATCACTTCTAAGAAATTTTGGAAATGTCCAACCATGCGATCAATTTTCGAGCGCTCAAATAGGTCAGTATTGTATTCAAAATTTCCTGCTAAACCATCAGGTGAATCAAGCATTTCTAGTGTTAGATCTAGTTGCGTGGTGTGGCTATCGACCTCGATCCCTGACAAGCTCAAATCTGGCACTTCTAACGATTGCGTTGGTGAGTTTTGGAGAATAAACATCACCTGAAATAGAGGATGATAGCTGAGATTGCGTTCAGGTTGTAACTCCTCAACTAGTTTTTCAAAAGGGAGGCTTTGATGATCGTAGGCATCAAGGGCAATTTTTTTAACTTGAGTTAATAGTTCTTGAAAAGAAGGATTTTGCTGAATTTGAATCCGCAAGACTAAATTATTTACAAAAAATCCCAGCAGATTTTCGACTTCGGCGCGATCACGATTGGCGATCGGTGAACCGATAACGATATCGGTCTGTCCACAATAGCGAGAGAGTAATAAAGCAAAAGCCGCATATAAAGTCATGAATAGGGTCGCGCCATTTTGCTGTCCTAAGCGCTTGAGTTGCTGCGTAAGACTAAGGCTAAGCTGAAATGAAACCTTACTACCTTGGAAAGTTTGGATCGGTGGACGTGGGCGATCAGTTGGCAATTCTAGCAGGGGCGGAATATGGGCTAGCTGTTGTCGCCAGTACTTGAGATGGCGTTCGAGAACCTCGCCTTGCAACCAATTGCGCTGCCATGCCGCAAAGTCAGCATATTGGATTGGCAACTCAGGTAAGGGAGACTGTTTACCTTGGGAAAAGGCTGTGTAAATACTAGCAAATTCTTTTAAAAAGATGCCCATAAACCAGCCATCAGCAGCAATGTGGTGGACTGCTAAAACTAGGACATGGGAAGTTTCGCTTAAGCGTACTAACTGGCAACGAAAAATTGGTCCCTGTTGGAGATCGAAGGGCTTGGCGCGTTCGGCGGCGGCTAACTCTTTAACAGCGATCGCTTGTTTAGTTTCAGGCTCAGCCTGCAAATCAATAATGGGGATATTAAGGATTAGGGGTGGCTGAATTTTTTGGACAATATCACCATTGATATTCGTAAAGGTTGTCCTGAGAACCTCATGACGACGCACAATTTCAGAGATCGTTTTCACTAAAACTTGCGGATCTAATTTACCTGTTAAGGCGATCGCTGGGGCTGGCCAGTTATAGGTTGCGCTTTCTCCTCCCTCTAACTCATTGAGAAACCATAGGCGCTGTTGAGAAAATGATAGAGGTAGATTTTGATCACGGGAAACTGGTTGAATCGTCGATAATTTGCCGCGATCGCTGATGGCTAAGTTTTGATTGAGCGTGGCAATAATTTCGGCTTTGTGCTTAGACAATTCCGCCAATAACTGTGGGGTTAAGACATCCTCGGAGCCGCTATAGCGAAGGCGATCGCCTTGTACCCATAGTTTGACCCCGCGATCTCTAAGATCATTTATCCAATCCTGAATCAAACTCATAGCTCACCTTCTATTAATTTTGCTGTTTCTGAGTTAGCAAGCTTAGGTTCCATACTCTGCAATTTTGCTAACTCATTTGCTGACTCAATAATTTGTCCTAACCCCGATAAGGTTGGATTTTCAAATAGATCGCGATGGCTTAACTCTAGTTGAAATACTTCTCGCAATCGCGAGATAATTCTCGTAATCAGTAAAGAATCTCCTCCTAATTCAAAGAAATTATCATAAATGCCAATTTGGCTAATTCCGAGAAAATCTTGCCAAATATTTGCAAGGCGTTGTTCAATCTCATTTTGAGGAGCAACATAGGAATTAGACAAATTAGGTCGGGAATGAACTGAAAAAGCAGAATTTGCTTTTTCCTGCATTGCTGGTTGTTTACGATCAAGTTGTTCGAGTTTATTCTCATAAATCCATTGATTGAGCCTTTGATGGAGATTCCCTGTTGAGACAACTACTTGATTGAGAGAATCTTGTTCGAGAATGAGTTGGAATACCTCCATTCCTTGCTTAGGTGATATTCCCAAATCTTGGTTATTAGCATTGGACAAATCACTTAATTCTTGAAACTGCCAACTATCCCAGTTAATCGCGATCCAAGGAGTAGGATTTGTCTGCTGCTGTTGCTGAGTAAAGGCATCCATAAATAGATTTGCGGCGGCATAGGCGAAATATCCTAGTCCGCCTAACACCGCAGATAAGGAAGAGAACAGCAAGCAAAAATCGATATTTTGCGATCGCAAGATTTGCTCTAAAACCAATAGCCCATCAACCTTGGGGCGTAACTGTTGCTCACAGTTTAGGCGATCAAGCAACCTAATTTCTTGAAATGCTTGTTCAGTAAGAACCCCAGCCGCATGGATCACACCATTAATTGCGCCCCATTTCTGGTTAACTTCCGCAAAGATAGCTAACATCTGATCGAGATTAGCAACGTCGGCTCTAGCAATAAATACTTCAGAACCAAGATTCGTAATGGTTTGCAATTTTTGAATTTTCTGACTAATTGGATCTTCGGGGCTATGGGTGGCTAGCCATTGCTGCCATTCAGATTTTGCAGGAAAAGGCGATCGCCCAACTAATAATAATTTTGCCTGACAAGTGAGTGCTAGATGCTCGGCAAGTATTAAGCCAATGCTTCCTAAACCACCAGTAATCAGGTACAAGCCACCCTTCTTCAATCGTGACGAATTAGATTGTGACTTCTCTAATTTGACTGGCTCATAGGTTTGAATCCATCGGCGATTTGCTCGGTATACGACTACTGGTTCGCTGATATTGCCAGTAAGATCGGCATAGATATTATCAATCAATTTCTGAGTTTGCCAACTATTGACATCTATAACATCTGCTAAAGCAATATCAATGCTCTGACAGCGAATATTGGCATATTCTTGGGGAATTACTTTACAAGCCCCCAATAAAGATGCTTTTTCAGGTTGAATCGTTTCTTGCCCCGTTACCGACTGCATATTATTAGAAATCACCGTTAGCTTTAATTTGCTGGAAATCGCATACTTAACGATCGCCTGAGTTAAGAAAAGTAAGCTATATAGTCCAATGGTTTGGGCTGTAGCGATCGCTTCTTCTCCTTCGCTAGAGATCTGTGCAGTGACATTCCATAAATGCACAATTTGATCAGGTAATTGATTAAGTTGCCGCAATGCCTCGATCAGCGATTCGTAGTCCTTAGCTTGACTAGGATCGATCATGTAACGGCGATCAGCTAATCTTGCAAAGTTAGAGCCAATTTTTACGGTAATTACTTGATGTTGTGAAGCCTCTAGCTTTTGAATAAATTTATCCCCTAATCCGACTTCATCTATAAACACAAGATAAAGTGATGGTAATACTTCTTTAAGTTCAGGAATAATCGTTGATTTCCAAGCAGGGCTGTAAATCCAATCAGAAACATCTAAATTCTTCTTAATCAATGGTTTTACTGGTTGACTAATCACATCTTGAGAAGGTGACTTTGGAGGCTCAATCCAAAAGCGTTGACGTTCAAAAGGATATGTCGGTAAAGGCACTCGATAACGCCTTTCATCTTGATAAAAAGCATCCCAATCAATCGCCACACCTGATAACCATAATTGCCCCAGAGTCCTCAGCAATACCTCCAGATCCGCTCTCTGCTCCTGTGGATGCCGTAACGATGTCAGGACAATTTGCTGTGGATTTCTCGCAGAGTGACGCATTGCTAATGTACTTAAGGTCTTCCCTGCTCCTACTTCTAATAGCACAGAATCCTGATCCTGTAGCAGAGTCCCCAATCCGTCTGCAAATCTCACTGTTTGACGAATATGCTCTAACCAGTATTCTGGGTCAGTCGTTTGAGCTTCAGTAATCCAAGTCCCCGAGACATTGGAAATATAAGGGATCTTCGGAATGCTCAATTTAATTTTTTCGATCTCATTCCTGAAGTCATCTAACATTGGCTCCATCATCGCTGAATGAAAGGCATGGGAGGTATGTAACTGACGATATTCAATACTAAGTTCCTGTAGTTGCTGCTCTAATCGTGCGATCGCTTCTATAGTTCCCGAAACAACTACTAGATTAGTGGCGTTTATTGCGGCTAGAGATATGTCTTTGTTTAAGAAAGGCTTGATTTCTGCTTCGGGTAGAGATATAGATAGCATTTTTCCTTTTGGTAAGGCTTGCATTAGTTTGCCTCTAATCGCCACCAGCCTGAGTGCATCCTCTAATGAAAAGACTCCTGCAATACAGGCGGCTACGTACTCACCCAGACTATGCCCAATCATTGCTTTGGGTTTGATTCCCCATGCTATCCACTGTTGTGCTAGTGCATACTCTATGGCAAAGATTGCTGGTTGGGCGATCGCTGTTTCTTGCAGTTTTACAGCCATATCGTCGATTTGGCTTTCTGAAGGATACAAGACATCTCTGAGGTCGAGTCCGATCACAGGTTGCAAGATTTGACTACAGCGATCAATCTGTGAGCGAAAAATAGATTCTTGCTGATAGAGTCCTTCTCCCATCTTCACATATTGCGATCCTTGTCCTGTAAATAGGAAATTTATCCCTCGGTTTTGAAATTCTTGATGTTGGGAGTGGAGCAGATCGGGATTTTCTAATATTGATATTGCATTAGTGTGGCTATTGCAGACTAGTATTCGCCGATGGTCAAATGCTTGACGACCAATTTGTAGGGTATAGGCTACATCTGCTAACGATATCTCTGGATGCTCTTTGAGATGAGTAGCGAGATTTTTAGTCGCAGTTTCTAGGGCTGTATCTGTCTTGGCGGATAGTAGCAATAGTTGATAGGGGCGCGAAGCTGAGGATGCTTCTAGTTCTGGCGCTTCTTCTAAAACTACATGGGCATTTGTCCCGCCCAGACCAAAGGCACTCACACCCGCCCGACGAGGTGTACTATGCCATTCCCAATCTTTCAAAACTGTATTGACATAAAACGGACTATTGGCAAAGTCGATGTCAGGATTCGGATTCTCAAAGTGTAATGTGGGTGGAATCTGCTTATGTTTTAAGGACAGAACTGTCTTGATCAGCCCCGCTACACCTGAAGCCGCATCCACATGACCGATGTTAGACTTTAATGAGCTGATCGCACAGAAACCCGTTTTGGCTGTCTTAGCCCGAAACGCTTGAGTTAGCGCCCTTATTTCAATCGGGTCGCCTAAAACAGTACCTGTTCCGTGGGCTTCTACATAGGAAATTGTTTCTGGATCAAGTCCTGCGAGAGCTTGAGCTTCTAAAATTACTTCCGCTTGACCTGTGACACTCGGAGCTGTGTAGCCCACTTTTTGCGAACCGTCATTATTAATTGCTGAGCCTTTGATGACTGCATAAATATGATCGCCATCAGCTACAGCATCCTCCAATCGCTTTAATACTACCAAACCCACTGCACTACCAAAAACTGTGCCTTGTGCCTTCACATCAAAAGGACGACAATGTCCATCTGGCGATGTCATTTCACCTTCTTGATAAAAGTACCCTACCTGTTGAGGAATACGCAGAGTAATACCTCCTCCTAGAGCCATATCACACTGATAATTTAGTAATCCTTGACAAGCCAAATGTACGGTGACAAGAGAAGTAGAGCAAGCGGTGTTGATACTCAGACTTGGACCATGCAAATTTAGTTGATAGGAAATTCTCGTAGAGACAAAATCTCGACTATTCCCGATTGTAGTTGACCAACCAGCTTCTTCTATTAGCTGAGGGTTAGAGATCAAATTATGTAATAAATAATTACTGATACTAGAACCAACATAAACGCCAATTCTTGCTTTAGTAGTTTTAGAGTTATAGCCCGCATTTTCTAGAGCTTGCCATGCATTCTCTAATAGAATTCGATGCTGAGGATCCATCATTTCTGCTTCTCTAGGGCTGTACCCAAAGAACTTCGCGTCAAAGCGATCAATCTCTGATAGCACTGAACCTGACTTGACATAATTAGGATGCTTTAATACATCCAAACTGATGCCTGCGGCTATTAGTTCTTCATCGGTAAATGAGGTGATCGCTTCGACTCCATTACAAAGGTTCTGCCAAAATGTCGAAATATCAGCAGCTTTAGGAAATTGTCCCGCCATGCCAATAATGGCGACTCCCTTGAGAGAATTATTAAAAGAACTGTTAATCGATTGATTATATTGATTATTCTTCACGATCTTGTTGTCTCCGATTAATTAATTCACTGGCTCTCTCTTCCATCGCTGCTCGCTGTTTGCTCACTCGATCTTCAATTTTTGGTGCAACCGTTTGGTCTTTTCTCTCTTGCCTAATATACTCTGCCAAGGAGCCGATAGTAGAATACTCAAATAAATCTACGTTGGAAATAGGCTGATTTAAAACAGATTGTAGCTTACTACGGGCTTGGACAATCAGAAATGAATCGCCACCAAGATGGAAAAAATTATCATCAATTCCTACCCGATCTAAGCTAAAAAGCTCTTGCCAGATTGAGCAAATTGTTTTTTCAAGATCGTCTCTAGGTGCGATATAAGTATTGGATAAATTGGGTCTAGTGTAACGAGTTGTTTGTACCTTCTTAACAGAATTTTGTTGTGAAATATTTGTTTCCAGTGGGTTATGTGTCCACTGTTTCAGCCTTGTTTGGAGGTCGGCAGTTGAGATTATCATTTGAGGAATATGAGTGGCGATCGCGGTTGATAAAATTCTTGTAAAAGCTTCTATCCCTTCATCGGCAGTCATTGAGAACTTTACTAAACTTGAATTTGAAGACGAATGATTTGCATCTAGATCAAATTGCCAAGTATCCCAATTGAGACATTTCCAAGGAATATGTTGGTGACTGTTGGCAAAACTATCCATAAAGAGGTTGGCAGCCGAGTAAGCCGCAAAACCCAGCCCACCAAGGATTGACGATAATGATGACATTAACAGTCCAAAATCAAGCTTTCTCCCTTTTAATAAATCATTTAAAACCAAAAGCCCATAGACTTTAGATTGAAAGTGTTTTTCACAATCTACTGGACTCAGCTTAGCAATTTCGTCAAAAGCATCTTGTGCTAAAAAGCCTGCGGCATGAATGACCCCATTAATTGCTCCTAACTGGATTTCACTTTCTGCGATCGCGACTTGCATCTGCTCTTTATTGGTGACATCTGCTCGAACGATCAAGATCTCAGATCCCATAGATTCCAATTGTGCAATTTTCCGAATCTTTTGACTAGTGAGATTGTTAATATCATGGGTTGCTAACCATTGCTGCCAAACATCTCTGGGTGGTAGTCCCGAACGTCCAATGAGAATTAGTTTCACTTGATGCGATCGCGCTAGATATTCAGCTAGGGTCAGACCAATTTTACCTAGTCCACCTGTAATCAGATAAACTCCCCGTTGTCGCAATGGGATTTGTTTTGGGGTAGGCTCTAATCTGATTGCTTCAAACGATTGGCTCCAACGATGATTCCCTCGATAAGCGATCGCAGGATCGTTACTTTGGGTGGTGATTTCAGTTAGATATTGCTCAACTAATCGCTCTGATGGTAAGCCATCAATAGGACGTACCACGTCAATGCTTTGACAGCTTAGATGCGGGTATTCTTGGGAAATCACTTTGCAGGCTGCAAGTAAGGTTGCTTTTTCAGGACATAATGTTTCTTCTCCTGTCACTAGTTGGAGATTGTTAGAGATAACTGTGATTTGGATATGCTCAATAATCTGTTGTTTGTCAAATGCCTGTGCCAAGAATATTAAGCTATAAAAGCCATAGGACTGAGCTTGTCTAAACTCCTCGCCAGAAAGTTCCTTGCTGTCAAGGCTCAAGCTCCACAAGTGTAAAATTTTCTGTGGAAGGTTGTTACTATCTTTTAGTGAGGCGATCAAATCAACATAAGTATCATTTTGGTACAAGTCAATAACATAGTGATCTTCATCAAGCTTGTTAAAGCGATCGCCAATCTCAACCGTAATAATTCGATGATTTTGTTGTTTCAACTTCTCCACAAGGCTCTTTCCTAAGCCCAATGTATCGGTAAATACCAACCAACAATCTGATTTAATTTCCTCTGGTGACTTTGCGAGCGCTAGGTGCGGTATAGTTTGCTTCCAACAAGGAACATAGAACCAATCGGCAATATCAGATTTTTTGCTAGTTAAGGTTGCGATCGCTTGACTTTGCAAAACCTGAGCAGAAGCAGAACTAGGCTCAATCCAAAAGCGTTGACGTTCAAAAGGATATGTCGGTAAAGGCACTCGATAACGCCTTTCATCTTGATAAAAAGCATCCCAATCAATCGCCACACCTGATAACCATA
>NZ_NDHW01000180.1 GCF_002251945.1 Pseudanabaena sp. SR411 | reverse complement strand
AGGTTATCATCGACGTTCTTTAGCAGAAACCACGATGTTTCGTTTCAAAAAGATATTTGGTGGTACTTTATGTTCCCGTAAATTTGACAATCAGGCGGTCGAGTTGTTCATCAAATGTGCAGCACTTAATCGCATGATTCAACTCGCTAAACCTCTCTCCTGTCCTGTTACTCGTTAATTATCTATCCTAAAGCTCCTATATCTTTTGTCTTCTTTTTATTCATGCAACAAAGCCACTCATAATTATGAAACTCCATGTAGATTTGAGCCAGCGTGTTGTCGTCGAAAGTGAATCCCTTGATTGGGTGGATTCCCCTATGATTGGTGTTCAGCGCCGAATGCTCGAACGAGATGGCGAAGAAGTCGCAAGGGCAACCTCTATCGTCCGTTATGCTCCTGACAGTCATTTCTCAGCGCATACCCACGGTGGCGGCGAAGAGTTTTTGGTCTTAGAGGGCATTTTCTCCGATGAGTATGGCAACTATCCTGCGGGAACCTATATTCGTAATCCTGTGGGCTCAACCCATACGCCTTTTAGCAAAGAGGGTTGCACGATTTTAGTCAAACTTTGGCAAATGCATCCCGATGATCAACAACGAGTAGCGATCGCCACAAAGGAATCGCCTTGGGCTAATGGCTTAGTCAAGGGGTTACAAGTAATGCCTCTGCATAGCTATGGAACCGAGAATGTTGCCCTCGTAAAATGGAATGGGATGCGGGTACTTACTTTCAGCCTCATATGCATTTAGGCGGCGAAGAAATCTTTGTGGTGGATGGAGTCTTTGAGGATGAGTTTGGTGCTTATCCTAAAGGGACTTGGCTGCGGAATCCTAGTGGCAGTCGGCATATGCCGTTTAGCAAATCAGGCTGTCTGATTTATGTCAAAGTAGGGCATCTGAGCTAATCTATTTTCTGTTTTTATCGTTGCTTTTAAAGATATGAAAACGCAAAGTATTCTGTCTAACATCGTTCTATATGGTCGCTCGATATGGCAGATAGTGCGATCGCGTCTAAGTCCTAAAAAAGGGATTGAGGATATCCTTAACTACCGATATATTTCGGACAAATTAGCTACAAGTGGTCAACCAACCGCCACAGATCTGGAATTAATTAGTCAAGCAGGATATAAAACTGTTCTCAATTTAGCTCCGCCAACTGCTTCCAATGCTCTGCCAGAGGAACAAGCGATCGCGACTAGTTTGGGAATAAATTATATTAACATCCCCGTAGTTTGGGATAGTCCGACAATGGCAGACTTTAATCAGTTTTGCGATGTAATGGAAAATCATAAGGACAAACCTATTTTTGTTCATTGTGCGATGAATATGCGCGTATCTGCATTTATGTATCTCTATCGTCATTTGAAGATGGGAGTCCCTGCCTCAGAAGCTTATTCAGCCATGAAAACCATCTGGGAACCCAATGCTACTTGGCAGCAATTCATTGAAACTGCGATCGCTTCTAATCACAGTAACTTCCGAGCAAGCGAACCTCAAGAAAATTTTTAAAAGCAATGCTTTTAAAAATTTTCTTGGTTTGAATTTGAGCGCAAAGCGCTGTAAATTAACTATTAACTAAATCCTAAAAACTATGGAAACTAAACCACCTCTTCCTCCATTTACCCTAGAAACTGCCAAAGCCAAAATCCAAGCTGCGGAAAATGCTTGGAATACTCGCGATCCTGAACGAGTAGCACTTGCCTATACTGAAGATTCTGAATGGCGCAATCGTAACGAATTTGTAAATGGACGCGATGAGATTAGAGAATTTCTCAAACGTAAATGGGCAAAAGAACTAGACTATCGATTGAGAAAGGAACTTTGGTGTTTTATGGATAATCGCATTGCGGTGCGATTTGAGTATGAATACCATGACGAAGCAGGTAATTGGTATCGTGCCTATGGTAATGAAAATTGGGAATTCGCGGAAAATGGCTTGATGATGCGCCGCTTTGCTAGCATTAACGACTTAGCTATCCAAGAAAGTGATCGCAAGTTTCGTTGGGAACGTTAAATTTACAGCGCTTTGCGCTTAAATCCAAACCATGAAGATTTTTGAAAGTGTTGCTTTGCAACACTTTCAAAAATCTTCATGGTTAGTTTGATCGGTAACTGATGTTACGTGGAACTCAGATGATGAATCTCTTGCTGGTAGCGAAGCAGGGCAACCACGGGGGGATTGCCCCTACCTGTAAATCTTAGATCTTGTAGGGGCTGCGCCCCCGTGCCAGCCCTAGACTTTCGCCATCGCAAGAATTCCTTCCACGTAACATCAGCGGTAAGTGCTGTAAACGAAAAAGCCGCGCTCAGTGCGGCTTTTTCGTTTACGGATTTGGTGGACACCAGAATAGATTTTGACTAGATATGCCAAGAGATTCGAGGATCTCCTTCATCGTTTTAGTACATTCCATCCAATAGTCTTGGTTGTCATACATCCAGTCGGGACTGAAGTGGAGATCGTAATGGAGTAAATTGGGAATATTCGCAAACTCATCAGATGTTTGCTTAGAAAGAAGAAGCACTCGGAATGGCTTGCCCTTGCATTTAATCGTTAGCTTTTCGATCAGATCTAGCACATAGTCACGATTAGTTACGCCAGTACGCACAAATAAGACTTCATCACAATGTTCGAGTGTGTATAAAAATCTCTTTGCCCGCGCTGAATAGCGAACCCGCATTCTTTCATGAATCGGCTGCATATTATTTGCAGGATCATCTGTATCTTCGACTTCATGCCCAAAGGACAGTCCAGACCATTTAGAATGATAGACTCTTCCTTCTTCAATATTGTAATGAAGATATTCAGGGTTCCACATGTCTTGGAAATCATTCATTACCATATCTGACACATCACCTAGATTTGTGGAACGCGCCAAATCAAAGGGAAACGCTGGCCCATCATATTCCATTTTATATAGGAGCATTCTCGCCGCGCAGCGATCGCCTAATGGCAAAATGGCTATGCGATTAATTTCTGACAGTTTACATTTGTATTTGAGCAACATTGTCGATTTGACAGGCGCTTTGACTCGACTCTCTAAACCTTGCTCGCCAATCATCATTGTCCGAAATGGTGCTTCTGGATTGGCGGGATCGTGATAAACTCCCGCAGGCATGGCTGCTAGAGCAGACCGAATTTCTTTCCACATCGGATGGATGTTATATTCTTCTTCAGACTCATTGATAATCCGAATCGTGCGATCGCCTTCTTTGAGAATGCCGAGATGTCCATCATAGTAAAGAATTTCTGCATTTTGAGGAGCAAAAAACTTGAGAGCCGAGCAATATTGCAGATCGACTCCAATCGGAATCTTAACTGTATTCTCAATTGATCCATTAAACTCAACTGATAGCAATGGAACTAAACCCAACTCATCATTTTTAGAGACATAGGATGTACCAAAGGTTAAGCCAGCCTTGCGCTTCAGAGCTTCTTGTAATTCCTTCCAAGTAGGAGTGATATTGTAAGTATATTCAGACTTATTGATAATTCTCAAAGTCTGAGCTTCAGGGTTAGCAAACACTTGAAATCCATATTTATCTTCATAAATAGAAATCTCGGCTATTTTGCTAGGATGTGATATTAGTGTCTGGGATTGCGATCGCTGAACGCGATCAATCTGGAAAATGTTGAGATTAATCGCTTGAAACATTAGCTCATGCCCTTTGGTATTGGGATGAGCCACATCTAGAGATAGGTCAGGTTTCCATCCTCCATAGCCATTGTCCAATACATCGAGCCAGTCAAGCATAGGCACTCCCCACTTCAACATGTGATGGTGAGTATCGCGTAGCAACCACGCATGTTCGGGGGTATAGTCTCCATGAGGATATAGACCACCAATAATAGGTAATGCACCTAAATCTTGAGTCATCTTGATTAATTGCAGTAACCCACTCTCAAAGCGACGCTGCACTGCTCGGCGATCATGCGGACGACAATAAGCTAGTCCTTCATTTCCCAAGGAAAGAGAAATGATCACTACATCTGGTTTTTCAGGCGCAACAACCGAAGTAAAGCGTTCAATCGTGCTGGTGACATTTGCCCCCAATTGTGATCGATTGACCAGTTGATGCCCATATTTTTCTTGCAAAGCTTGTCTTAGATGACTTGCCCAACCTTTGAGCAGCCAAGCACTACACCCCATCGCCACAGAACTACCGATGACTAATACTTTGAGTCTATCTGGTGAGGGGATTGCTGATTTTGAGTCTGGAGCTAAGGCAATCGCCTTTTCCAAATATCCATAGGGATATGCAGGAATATAACCAAAAGCTTGATCATCCACAATAATTGTCGAGGTTGAGGAATTAATATGATCTAGCTCAATCGGAACCCATCGATTAGCATCATTTTCACATTCCCATTCAGTTTTGCCATTGGCTGCAACTCGTACATATTTATACTCAATTTTTGCTTCAGAGTCAGGCAAGGTTAACGGATCAATTTCTACATCTACCCACCAAATTGGGTAGCGATCGCCTGATGTACGCAAAGGTAAATATTTTTTAATGTCCCACGATCCCAATTGAGGAATCGAACCGACCATACCAATCATTTCCCCACTTTGAGTGGGAGCTTTTACCTGAAATCGATACATAGAAATGTCTTCTGTGGATAGGACTTGATTAGTTCTGCCTACTGTAGCTACTTGTCTTAAGGCAAGTCCCACCCCCATTGATGAGATGTTGCTTCGAGCAACATCTCATCAATGGGGGTGGCTGTCTTAAACAAGATCGGCTATAGCTATAACAATCATTAAGTATTTAGGGCGATCGCCTCAGGTTTGAACTGTCTTAGAATCTATCACTCATTAGGTTTTAAGTCTGTTTTAGAAACTACAGCTAGCTATCCAGAAATATCGTTATTGATTGCTCAAAATTGGAGAACAACAAAATAAGAAACCGATTTTTGATGGTGCGGCAAAGCCGCACCATCAAAAATCGGTTTCTTATTAAATTACAGCGTCATGATAATTCAATTTCGTCGCCAGAAAATAAGTGGTAGCACAAAGAGCTGTCTCTTATTTTTTGGAGTTTTAAACTGGACGGAATTCGGTAAAATTATTAAGACATTGTAAAAAAGCAACTTTATATACTACGAGTATAAAAATTTTATGGCGAAGAAAAGTCTTGCAAGTTTGACTGCGGCGGAATTGGCAGGCAAAAAAGTTTTAGTAAGAGTTGATTTTAACGTTCCTCAAGACGAAACTGGCAAAATTACTGACGATACCCGTATTCGCGCCGCATTACCAACCATTAAATACCTCACCGAAGCTGGCGCTCGCGTAATCCTCACCAGTCACTTCGGCAGACCTAAGGGTGTTACCGAAAGCCTCCGCCTCAATCCTGTAGCAGTACGTTTATCGGAGTTACTTGGTCAGCCAGTTGTCAAAACCGATGATTGCATTGGTGAAGCAGTTGCGGCTCAAGTTAATGCTCTCAACAATGGCGATGTCGCTTTGTTAGAAAATGTGCGTTTTTATCCTGAAGAAGAAAAGAACGATCCTGAATTTGCCAAAAAACTAGCATCTTTGGCTGACATTTATGTAAATGATGCCTTTGGTACTGCTCACCGCGCCCATGCCTCAACTGAAGGCGTAACCAAGTACATCAGCACCTCAGTTGCTGGTTTCTTACTTGATAAAGAATTGCAATATTTGAGCGGTGCGATCGATAATCCTAAGCGTCCTTTAGCAGCGATCGTTGGTGGTTCTAAGGTTTCTAGCAAGATCGGCGTTATCGAAACCTTGCTCGATAAGGTTGATTATTTGTTGCTCGGCGGCGGCATGATCTTCACCTTCTACAAAGCTCGTGGCTTGAGTGTTGGTAAGTCTCTCGTTGAAGAAGACAAGCTAGACCTAGCTCGCGCTCTTGAAAAGAAAGCCGCAGAGCGTGGTGTCAAGTTCTTGCTGCCTACTGATGTAGTTGTAGCTGATAACTTCAAACCCGATGCCAATGCTCAAACCGTTAGCATTGACAATATTCCTGATGGTTGGATGGGCTTGGATATTGGACCTGACTCCGTAAAGGTATTCCAAGAGGCGCTTTCAAATTGCAAATCTGCAATCTGGAATGGTCCTATGGGCGTATTTGAGTTTGATAAGTTTGCGGTTGGTACTGAAGCGATCGCGCATACTCTTGCCGATCTGACAGCCACTGGCACAATCACCATCATCGGCGGCGGCGACTCTGTAGCTGCGGTTGAGAAGGTTGGTGTTGCTGACAAGATGAGCCACATCTCCACTGGTGGTGGTGCAAGCTTAGAATTGCTTGAAGGCAAAATCTTACCTGGTATCGCTGCTTTGAACGAAGCTTAGTATTTCCGTTAAAAAAAGGGGCGCATCGCGCCCCTTTTTTTAACGGAAATTATCGGGATTGAGTCGTCTACCGCCACTAGTAAAGCCATTGTTAGCCAGACTTGCCCCAGTGCCACCATCACTAGGATCAAGGAATGGCTTCAAGTACAAGTTGCCACTACGTACATTGGATACCGTGCGGCTTGGTGATAGCACTGAACCAAGGACACCATTAATTCCTCTAAGATCAATGCCTAAACCAAGATCACCAGTGATGTCATTTAAAGAGCGATCGCGTCCGCGATAAGTATTCACAGCCGTGGTTTGTTGACCGCTATCAGCCGTAGCGAGATTGCCAAACACCTGATCGCGAGTGGCGATCGGATCTTGACCATTAGGTACGGTCAACACAATCCGACAAGCCGAATTTTTATCAGTGGTAGCACAGATCACGTTATAGCCGTTTTCAGTACTGGTTCGCATTTCTAGCAAACCATCGGGACGATAGGACTCTAAACGACGACTAATTTCATTGCAACGTCTTTCAGGCGACCAACCATCGCCCATGAGGCTAGGAGCAGCCCAAGGGAAATATTTTTGGGGTTGACTCTTAGGTTGATAAACCACAATATACTGACCATCACGCGCTTGACAGCTAAAACGAGCCGTTTTGTTGTCCGTAGGATTAGCAGCTTTGTCGTTGGGATTTTCGGAGGGAAGCGTTGAGGGATTTGAGCTAGGGCTGGTCTCCACAGGGATAATCTGAGCGAAACTAGGCATCGCGACTAGAGGCAAACTAAGGGCGATCGCCGATAAGTAGCCAAATTGCTTTCGCAAAAAATTTGGTAAATTTTGGGTTGAGTATTTCATAGGATTAGCGGGTGTGTGAGGATTGGTAAACAAATCAAAGCGTCCCCCCAGATATATTTTGTGACTCTTGCGTGGTTCGCCTATGAGATTGCGCTTCACTTCTACTGATTCTAACTATAGATCTTTAGATCTTTCTATTGTTGTATGACCTGATGTTCAAAAAATATGTTCCCACCAAAAATAAAAACCAAATGTAAAAAAGGCGTTGCTACGCAACGCCTTTTTTAGTTAGTCATCAATTTCGCTTTCTTCAATTTCTTCGTCAGACGGTAAAGGCGATCGCAAGATTACTGTGTTTTGCAATTTGCCAATGCCCTCGATTTCGATATAAATGCGATCGCCTTCTTGCATCGGGCCAACACCTTCAGGCGTACCCGTAAGAATAATATCCCCAGGCAGTAAAGTCATAATTTGGCTAATGTAGGAAACGATGTAATCTGGTGAAAACACCATTTCCTCGATTGAGGCAGCCTGAAAAGGCTTTTTAGTATCATTTACAAAGGTTTGCAACATCGCAGTAGGACTGATTTCGCGCACAATCCACGGACCCAAGGGACAGAAAGTATCAAAACCCTTACCCCTAGTCCATTGACTATCGCTTCTTTGGAGATCCCTTGCCGTCACATCGTTGGCGATCGTGTAGCCCCAAATAGTAGCGATCGCCTGTTTAGGTGTGAGATTAAAACACTTTGAGCCAATCACTAAAGCTAGCTCACCTTCATATTCCACCCGATGAGACTGTGGTGGCAAGGCTATTTCTGCGTCAGGCGCGATAATTGTCGTGGTCGGCTTTAAAAATATAATTGGCTCTTTTGGGACTTCTCCACCCATTTCCGCAGCATGAGCAGAATAGTTTTTACCTACAGCAACAATCTTGCTCGGTTCACAGGGAGCTAAAAGTTGATAAGTATCTGGTGCAAGTAATTCTCCATTTGGCTCCCCTCCCAGCCAAGGTGCTGTATTGAGTAGCTTTATAGATTGATTCAACTCTAACAGCCCGTAACAGACTTCCCCTTGGGAAGTTTTCACGCGAACATAACGATCCGCCATAGCATCTTATTTGTATCTAAATATTAAGAGGGGCAACCTAGCAGCCTTGATTATATAGCAATCACCATCATAAACCTACAGCGCTTTGCGCTCAAACCCAAACCAAGAGATTTTCTGAAAGTGTTGCTTTGCAACACTTTCAGAAAATCTCTTGTGGTTCGTTTGATCGGTAATTGCTGTAGGAAGGTGTGATAGCGCATTGCAGATATTTCCTAGGGGTTCTGCAATTTAATTTTTGATGGTGCGGCGAAGCTACGCCATCAAAAATCGGTTCTCTGTTTTACGCCGAAGCCCTAAGTTAAGAGTAAGCTGCGATCGCAGTTCATTTTGGACTTTCTTGGTGGTCTTACTAAGTTAGTTTCAGATATACAACTGCAAGTTATCTATAAGTAGTTCAGTATATTTAAAACCTAAACCTAGAGCTTATGCTGCCCGCGTAGCGAGCAGCACAAGCTTCTAGGTTTTAACCTTATTTATGCTTAGCTAATTAACAGTTTTTACATTAGTAAATTGGAATATGAATCTATCTACATTTATCTTAGTTTCGCTAGCCTTTGGAGTTGCTTTTGGAACTTTATTAAATACGACTTTCCCTCAGAATATTGAAATAATTAATCAAAGTTTTTTAGCTCCAGTTGGTGAATCCTTTTTAAGACTGATTCAGTTTGTGGTCGTTCCCATTGTTTTTTCTTCTTTAATTATGGGATTAACCCGAATTCAAGGAGCAGGACAAGTTGGCAGATATACAGTCAAGTTAATGACCAGTTATTTGATTACTAGCTCAATAGCACTTTGTGTGGGCATAGGGACAGCCTATTTTTTGCAGCCTGGTAGTGGTGTGACAGGCTTCTCTGTGTCTGAAAGTATTAGTGTTACGGAAGCCCCTTCTCTCATATCTTGGTTAGTTAGCTTAATTCCTGTCAATCCATTAGAATCTCTCAGTACAGGCAATCTACTACAAATCATTTTTTCGGCAGTTTTATTAGGAATAGGAGTCCAACTTGCTAAGGATAAAGCCAAACCCTTTGTCGAATTTATTGAAAGTATCTATCACATTAGTGAAAAGACTTTATCCATAATTTTGTATGTTGCACCCTTAGGTGTATTTGCCCTGATGAGTTCTACGATCGCCACTCA
The DNA here is from genome assembly GCF_002251945.1 of Pseudanabaena sp. SR411. Classification (GTDB taxonomy): domain Bacteria; phylum Cyanobacteriota; class Cyanobacteriia; order Pseudanabaenales; family Pseudanabaenaceae; genus Pseudanabaena. Next base: position 14,446 of record NZ_NDHW01000180.1, on the reverse strand, counting down.
AGGATTAGAACTAGTTGCTAAACTATTTCTCTATGTTTTGGGTTTAGTGATTGCTTCTTCGATCATGATTTGTTTAGATATGCTGGCTCTGTTTATTCTCAAAGCTGATCCTTTAAGATTCCTGCGTAGTCTTTCGGAAGCGATCGCCCTAGCATTTGGAACAGCTAGTTCTAATGCCGCATTGCCAGTGGTATTACAAAATATTCAAGAGAATTATGGACTACGTGAAGAAATCGCCAGTTTTGCCATTCCTTTAGGAACTGCCCTTAAGCGTGATGGTGCAGCAATTTTACAAGGATTTAATGGCTTATTTGTCGCCCAAATTTATCAAGTTCCCTTAACGCCTTCCCTATTAACGGCGATCGCTGTTAGTAGTTTGTTGGTTTCCTTTAGTACACCCGGAGTCCCCGGCTCAGCCCTGATCACGATGGCAACTGTGCTTTCAGCTTCAGGATTGCCTTTAGAAGCGATCGCTTTAGTTGCAGGAATTGATCGACTCACCGATGGGTTTAAAACTGTTGTTAATATTATTGGCAATAGTGTTAACGCCATTATTCTCAGTCATTGGGAAGTAGAACAAACACATGAAATAGAACAAATGCCTGCTAACTGAATAATCTGAAGCGATCGCTATAGCAGTTTTGATTTTGCCGAAAGCAACAAGATAAAATCAGACAAAACTATAGGCAATAAATCATGATGATTTTAGATCACATTGTTCCGTTTGGACGTTCTAAGGCTGAATATGAGTTGATGTTTGCACTGTCAGAAGGCGATCGCCTTAAATCCATAGTTGGCATCGGTGACGGACCAGCAAGCTTTAATGCGGAAATGACTGCCGCTGGTTATCAAGTTACCTCGATCGATCCGATTTATCAGTTTACTGGCTCAGAAATTAAAAGTCGCTTTGATGCTTGCGTAGACACCATTATCGAACAAGTTCGCAATACACCAAATAACTGGGTCTGGAGCTATCACAAATCTCCTGAAGATTTACGCGCAAATCGTGAGAAGGCGATCGCTCTATTTCTTGAAGATTATGATCGCGGCAAAATTGAAGGTAGATATCTCAATGCCGAACTACCCAAACTAGATTTTCAAGACAAGCAATTTCAACTTGCCCTATGTTCACATTTTCTATTTCTCTATTCCGAACATCTTAGTTTTGAATTCCATTTAGAATCAATCCGCGAACTATGTCGCATCGCAGAAGAAGTGCGGGTTTTCCCATTATTAAATTTGGCTCAAGCGCGATCGCCTTACATTGATGAAGTTTGTAGCATCTTAGCCAAAGAAGGTATTAGCTCAGAAATTATGCAAGTGAGCTATGAATTACAAAAAGGTGGCAATCAGGCGATTATTTTTCGACAATAAAAAAGCTCGCAATGCGAACTTTTTTATTGATTAATGCGGAACGGGGGACTTGAACCCCCAAGTCTTTCAACACATGTACCTGAAACATGCGCGTCTACCAATTCCGCCAGTTCCGCGATTGGTATTTTTGAGATTTTGCTATTAGTTGTTAACTTTTAGCTGACGAGTTTAGATTGCAAAAGTATCTAACTGGCAGTTATTAAGTGTCCTGTAAAGATTGCACAATGTCAATAATTTATCAGTTTTATGTCATAATCTACAGTAAAGCGATGGGAATACCGCTCTATAGGGCTAGCGATTTTTCCTGTAATCTTGTATCTTAGATTTGTAACAAAGAACACTGACCTTAAAACTATGACACTGCGTTTAGGCGATACCGTACCTGATTTTACTCAAGACTCCACCGAAGGTGTGATCAACTTCCATGAGTGGATCGGCGATAAATGGGCAATTCTATTTTCTCACCCCAAAGATTTCACCCCTGTTTGCACCACCGAACTTGGAACCGTAGCTAAGCTCAAGCCAGAATTTGATAAGCGCAATATCAAGGCGATCGCTTTGAGCGTCGATGGCGTTGAATCCCACAAAGGCTGGGTTGGCGATATCGAAGAAACTCAAGGCGCTACCCTTAACTACCCGATTTTGGCTGACGAAGATAAGAAAGTGTCAGAACTTTATGACATGATTCACCCTAACTCGGCAACAGGTAACACCTTGACTGTGCGATCGGTTTTTATTATTGACTCCAACAAAAAACTGCGCCTTAGCTTGACCTACCCTGCTAGCACAGGTCGCAACTTTGATGAAATTCTACGTGTAATTGATTCATTGCAATTGACCGACAACTACAGCGTTGCGACACCTGCCAACTGGAAAGATGGCGATGATTGCGTGATTGTCCCTTCAATTTCTAACGAAGAAGCTAAGACCAAGTTTCCAAAAGGCTTTAACCCTATTAAGCCTTACTTACGTCTAACTCCTCAGCCTAACAAGTAATACCAAAACACAAAATGGCGTAGCTATTTTGTGTTTTTAAAACCCTTACTGGGATTGATTTTGGGTTATCTAATGAGTGTGTACTCAATGAGTAACCACCATACTAAAAAGAAATGTGGTGTGCCACATTTCTTTTTAGTATAAATAAAACTTTCTATTTAATTGGTTATTAAGAGAGAGCTTGCTTAGCAAGCTCTCTCTTTTCTCAGTGTTTACCAGCTTTCGTCTTCGACAGCCGTTTTATCCCAAATTTCTAAATCTAGCTCTTCTAGATAAATAATTCCACTTTGAATTTGTTGAGTTGTTCCAGTTAGTTCTAACGTGAACCAGCCATCATCTTCTGGACTTTCGCCTAGAAGTGCGGCAATAATAGTCACGATTAAACCGTGTTCACAAGAGAGGCGAGAAATTATAGGCTCTCCATAGCAGCTTCTCGGAACACGCATAGCTATGCGTGTCGTCGTTCGGCGCTTTTCCTCTAAATTTACGGTAGCTCTGGAATCGATGCATTCCGCCGCTAGCATTGAAGTATCTCCAGTGCAAATGTCTTAATGTTTTGACATTTACCATAGTAGCTAAAGTTTTACGGAAATGGAAGTGATTCAAGTCACTAAATCTATAAAGAGTATAAATTTACACGATAGGCAACCGCCATGGGTAGTAATACCACAACTTATAATCGTATTTATGAAATTGTGCGGCAAATTCCTCAAGGATTTGTGGCTACCTATGGACAGGTCGCTGAACTTGCAAGTTTGGCAGGAAAAGCGCGTTTAGTTGGCTATGCCCTCTATCGAGTTGACATGAAAAGTTCGGATATTCCTTGGCAGCGTGTGGTTAATGCGAAGGGGGAGATTTCTATTTCGCCTTTGCGGTTTGGTACAGACTATTTGCAGCGATCGCTACTTGAAAGTGAAGGAATTAGCTTTAATGATGCAGGTAAAATCGATCTGCGAAAATATCTATGGCAACCTAATTTATGACTACTGCGACTTTACTTGTTTCCTGTCCTGACCAAAAAGGCTTAGTGGCAAAAATTTCGGACTGGGTATTTTCCCATGGGGGCAATATTCTCCATGCGGATCAACATGCGGATAGTACGGCGGGATTGTTTTTGATGCGTGTTGAGTGGGACTTGGAGAACTTCGATTTAGCAAGGTCAGAAATTACGCCGACCTTTGAAAAATTAGCAACTGAAATTAATGCTAAATGGAGTATTCAGTTTTCTGATTATGTGCGTCGGATTGCCATTTTTGTCTCTAAGCAGGATCATTGCTTGTACGATTTGATTTTACGGCAGCGATCGCACGAACTCTCAGCGACGATCCCTGTGGTGATTAGCAATCATCCAGATTTAGAAAAAGTCGCCCATAACTTTGGCATTAATTACCATCACATGGCGATCGCGCCAGAAAATAAGTTGGAGCAAGAAAAACAGCAACTTGCGTTACTTAAACAATACAAGATTGATTTAGTGGTTCTTGCAAAATATATGCAGGTTCTGAGTCCAGACTTTCTCTCTCAGTTCTCGCAAGTTATTAATATTCACCATTCATTTTTACCAGCCTTTGCGGGTGCAAATCCCTATCATCGCGCCTATAAGCGTGGTGTCAAAATTATCGGTGCAACGGCTCATTATGTGACTGAAGAGTTAGATGAGGGCCCAATTATCGAACAGGATGTCATTCGAGTTTCGCATCGTGATTCGGTTACGGATCTGATTCGCAAAGGTAAAGATTTAGAGCGTATTGTCTTAGCCAGAGCTGTCAGACAACATTTACAAAACCGTGTATTAATTTATGGACAATCGGCAAGTTCAGGCTTGGGGTTGCGAACTGTCGTATTTGATTAACAACTAAGCTGGCTCAAAGCTACACCTTTGCGGTGAATGGGTGTTAATTTTGGGTTATGTTAATACAAATATGCTTTTAAAAAAGTCTTATTCAAAGTTTTAGATCAAGGTTTTAAAAAATGACAGCAAAAATACAGTTGGCGATCGGCATTGATGAAGAAGCCACGGATGTAAAAATTACGCGCTCTAAGGATGGAGATACGAGTGTTGCGGTGTTTATCTTCGATTCACCTAATTGCATGAGTGGCGAGAATGCTAACAATAATGAGATATTGGGAATGTATATGATTGATGAAGAAGGCGAAATGGTGACGCGCAATGTCAACGCTAAATTCATCAATGGTAAATCAGCAGGAATTGAAGCAATTCATAAAATTGAGGGTGAACGTGATTGGGAACGTTTTCTGAGATTTATGAATCGTTATGCTGAGTCCAATGGGATGAGTTTAAATAAAGCCTAAATGAAGCTTTAAAGCGAAGAGGGTTTTGCATTTGCAGATAAAGATTTGCTGTGGTGAGTCTTGGAGATGGTGTCGCAGATGCAAACCCTCTACGAAGATGTTTGGGAATTGCGCGATCGCCTTTTCTTGCTTAGCATTTTAATTTTGTGGGGTTACAATGCGTGAGATGAGATCGCCACAAACATCATGACTCAAGAGCGTATTGAGTTTAATAAACATCATCATGAGTACCAAGATCGATTAACAAAACTTTGGTGTCGGATAGAAATTTAAAGATTAGTCGATGTTCATAATTGATACTAATTGCCCAATATCCAGCAAAATTACCACTCAAACTGTGTGTTTTTAGTGAAGGATGAAACGGCTCATCAGTAAAGAGAGTAAGTTTTTGTTGAAATCGCTCGACGAGTTCGGGATGTTTTTTGCGCCACTTTTTTAAAATTCGTAAAAATGACTCGTTTAGAATCAGTTCAATCATCATCGGAACTCAACATCATTAGTTCTGCGACTGTAACTGTTTGGGTATTGCCATTTTTATAGTTCTCTTCCGCTTCTTTGGCTCTAGCTAAAATTTGATTGCGGCGGATCTCGATCATTCTTTTATTGAGAATGTCAGTGACGAAGAGTTGATCGTCAGGATCAAGAACAGAGATGGCTTCTAAGATGCTTCCGACTGTTGATGTTTGCATAGGATTGAATCAATTAATTGTTTGACTTCATACTTTCTAGCATATTAGCTTAAAATTTTATTTGGTTTATAATGCGATCGCCCTAAGCACCATGACTCAAGAGCCAGAAACACCATTAAAACTGCGGAAAATTTTAAGTTGGTCGTCTTTGGGCGGCACTGGTGGATTATTCATTAATTATTTGATTAAGCAAGACTGGGTAATGGCGGCGATCGCCTTAACTTGTTTTGTCCTAGCTGCGATTTTGGGTGTTTTTGGGGCTTATGTCAAAAACTTTTTGGAGCGATTAAAAGAGACGTTGGCAAAGAAAGGGGCTGAAGATGCTGATCACTTTTTGGAAGGAATGGAACATTTACAAAAAAAATTGGCGGCAAAATCATCACAAAATGGAGCGTTAAAATCAGCCGCCTCACAACTATCTGATTTTGAGTCGAAATATCTCGAAGAACAAAAACTTGCTTGCCATGAAGATCGGGCGGTTGGGATTAGAGAAATAGAGGGATTTGATAACTATCCTGTCTTGCAAGAGATTTTTGTACCTTTGCGATTGACGGTTAATGCTAAAGAAGCAGGTTATGATCGCCACGAATCATTAGAAGATTATAAGACTACCCAAATTTGGGATTTACTGCGAAACAGTCAAAACAGACCAAAATTAAAACAAATTGCCATTCATGCATGGGGCGGCTTTGGCAAAACCACCCTATTAAAGCATCTCTCATTTGTTTACAGCGCTCGCGCCTATGGGAAATATAACGCTCCTAAGTTCGTTCCCTTTCTAATTTATTTAGCAGGTTGCTATCAGACTCTCTCGCAAGACAATCCGCCAACTTTGCCAGAATTTTTAACCAACGATCACGTTAATAAATTGCTAGAAGATCAAGATCTAGTTGCGCTGCCAGATTGGGTGTTAAACTTGCTCAGAGAAGGTCAAGCATTGGTGATGTTTGATGGATTTGATGAAATACCAATTTCGGAAAGAGGAAAGGTCAGCGAGTGGCTAAGTACGGCGATGCAGAAATATCGCAAGTCAGTTTTTATCGTCACTTCACGCCCAACTGCATACCGAGAAAACTACACTGCTCAGAAGCCATCATCAAGTTTTTGGATTGAAAAATTTGATCAAGAACAACGTCAAAAGTTTGTCGAGCAGTGGTATTTGTGCCAAGAAATTATGGCTAGAGGTGGGCGTTCTGGCAGAGATGTGGAACGCGCCGCTAAAACCAAGGCGAAATCACTATTAGCCCAAATAAAAGAGCGTCCAGAACTTGACGCGATCGCGGGTAATGCGCTCTTGTTAAATATGATGGTGCGCTATCATCGGGATGAACTAGGCGCAAAGCTACCACAGCGCAAAGTGGATCTATATCAAGGCATTTGTGAGCTACAGCTAAACCGCAGACCTAGTTTAAGAAAAATCGAATTATTACTTAAATCCACCAATCAGCGTCAAGAAGTGCTGCAATTTGTGGCGCTAGAGATGATGAAACGGGCTACCAATGATCGCGAAGACGGTTTTAAACAAATTCATCACGCTGATTTGTTAAGTAAGTTGAAGATTGGTTTAGATAAGTTTGATAGTGAAGTCAATGTGGAACAGTTTTTAGCGCAAATGGTAGATATTTAGTGAGATGCTAGTCAGGAGAGATGAAAAAATCTATCAGTTTTCCCATTTGAGCTTTCAGGAATTTTTAGCCGCTTCAGAACTTGTCCATTTAAATGAAGAAGGTAAAGAAGTCGGTGAGGCTTTGCTATTTGAGAAGTTAAGCTTAAACGCATGGAAGGATACGATTTTGTTTTATACCAGCCTGACTCCAAATCCAAATCGACTCATTCAAAAGCTAGTCGATCTTGATAATCGAGATCTCGTAGATCTGATCTATCGCCAAACTAATAAGGCTGATATTTTGAAATCCCTTGAAAAGTTAGTTATCGATAAGCGCTATGAGCAATTAGAAACTTATCTCAAGTCAAAGGAATGGGAAAACGCGGATCGGGAAACTGATAGATTAATGCTGAGTGCGGTGGGCAAGGAATCAACTCAATGGCTAGATGCAGATGATTTACTCAACTTCCCTTATGATGATCTATTGGCAATAGATCGCTTGTGGGTAAAACATAGCAATGGACTTTATGGCTTTAGCGTTCAGAAGCAAATTTATGTCGAGTGTGGTGGTAAGCTTGATTTTAGTTTGCCAAGTTCAGAGGCTTGGGATAAGTTTTGCGATCGCATAGCATGGAAAAACGAGGGTAAATGGTTGAACTATTCCAATGAATTTTTTAATATAAATTTTATGAATGTAAAGGGACACCTCCCTATGAGAGTAGGGGAGCGGGCAGAGCGGAGGAGAGTGATACTTCTTTTCTCGCATCGAGACTTGTGAAATTTAGAACGTAAACGTTTCATACTTCCATTAAGATTTATAAACCGACAATTAGCTACGACATAATGAGCTTTTCCGAAATCCGTTACCTGTCAGATCAAGGAAAAAGGAAAAAATAAGATGTGGATAAATTGAGATTTTTTCAGTATGGTTAGTTAATATAAAAAGAAATTTTTACTTTCTACTTTTTCCTTCCCTACGCTACTTAATCTTTTTGCTAGAATGACAACCATCATTTTCCTTGAAACATCATGCTAAAACCCATTTCTAATCACTTCACCATCGAAACCGAACAAGAAGACGATAATCGCTGGATTGCAGAAGTTCTAGAAATTTCAGGAGTTCTTGTCTATGGCAATACAGAACAGCAGGCAATAACTAAAGCTCAAGCTCTAGCTTTGAGAGTAATCGCTGACAAATTAGAACACGGAGAAATGGCTCTTGGTTTGACGAGTTTTGAATTTGTTGCAGCATAGAGAAACGATCAAATGAGTCAGTGGTCATCAGCAAAAGCAAGAAAAGTGTTATCTGCTCTAGAAAAGATTGGGTGGAAAGTCAAACGTCAGACAGGATCTCACAAAATTTTAGAGCGCGAAGGTTGGGAAGATTATGTTTTTGCCTTCTGAGACAGTGATGAAATTGGGACAAAAATGCTTGCTCGCATTGCTAAGAAAACAGGACTAAAACCAGAAAATTTATAGCGAAGAGAATTTAGTATTTAGTATTCGGCAATACAAAAAAAATTTTACTTTTTACTTTCTACTTTTTCCTTGAACCAACGTGATAGCAATAGCCAGTTTTGAGTTCGCGTGGTTTTCGAGACATGGTTTTACTTCTATAATTCCCATTATTCCCGTAGATGCTATGGAGGCATGGTCAGATGAGAATCAAGCGTAAGTTCCACCGTTCTTTAATTAAACTCGAACAACGGGATGGAGTGCTTCAGGTTGTTGGCGGAAACTCTTGGTTATCCTATTTCCGTGATCCCTATCATCTCTTACTCACAATTCCTTGGATTGGATTTTTAGCGATCGTTGTCATCATTGATATCTTTCTCAATGCCATCTTTGCTCTGCTTTATTTAATCGACGGCAATGCGATCGCGGGTGTAAAGGAAGTAGGCTTTTTAGAGGCTTTTTTCTTTAGTGTGCAAACACTTGCTTCCATTGGCTATGGAGTCATGAATCCGCAAACACTCTATGCCAATCTAATAGTCACCTTAGAATCAATCGCTAGCTTAATGTTATTTGCCGTGATTACAGGGATTGCCTTCACCAGATTTGCCAAATCCTCCTCCCGTGTGATGTTTAGTCGGGTAGCAACGATTCATGACTACAATGGTATTCCCACTCTCATGTTTCGCACAGCCAACGAACGCCGAAACAACATCCTCGAAGCAAAGTTGAGAGTTTATCTGATGATTGATGAAATCACATCCGAAGGTCAAATGATGCGACGATTACATGAATTGAAGTTAGTTCGCGATCATTCTCCTGTGTTTTTACTGTCTTGGACGGTGATGCATCCCATTGATCAAATCAGTCCTCTATATGGATTGACTCTGGAAACAATGGAACGATTACATGCTCAAATTCTAGTTTCACTTACAGGAGTCGATGAAACCATCGAAGGAACGATCCATGCTCGTCATTTTTATGCCGCTCAGACTCTCCTGTTTAACCGACGTTTTGTTGATGTAATCTCTATAGGAAAGGATGGACATCGCTATCTTGATTACACTCATTTTCATGAGACAACAGCAGTTTTATAGCCGTAGTCACTTGCAAAATCAAAACCCAAGAAGCGATTGGCGGCGCGAAGCGCCGCCAATCGCTTCTTGGGTTTTATGTCCTAACAAGACTGGCGACAGTTTGATGATGTAAGTAATAGTAATTCCATTAATCAGCGATATTGAGACAAAAACAAAAAGAAAGTGGCGGCGCTTCGCGCCGCCACTTTCTAATTAGTAGGTGCAGGAGTCTGGCTCGTTGCTGGAGTAGGTAGGACGGGCTGAGGTGGTATTGGCTGTGGCTCAACATCTCCATTCAGCGCATTTGGAGCAGGCTGAACCAAAAACAGTTGCTCAGTGCTGTCATACAATTTCTGTGCTAACAGATCATTGGCGGCTTCCGTGAGATGAATCGGATCGATGAAAGCCTGTTGGTTCGTATTTTGAAATAGCTGATAGAAATTGACAAATTTAGGCTTAAGGGGACTATTGCTCAGAGCTTGCTCCGCGATCTTGTAAGCATTCGTGATGCGATCGCTATAATCTTTGCCTAGAGATTTCAGAATACCTTCTTCTTCCTTAGTTAAGGACTTTTGCTTGCCTGTGATTTCAGGCTGAAGAATGATCAAAGCAGGAATATTGTTAGCTAGCCTCGTCATTTGCTGAGTATTGTAAAGATAGCGCTCAACCCTTTTTTGAATTTCTTTAGGATCTTTGCTTAGCTGCTCAGCATTAAAAACTTGATATTCAGAGCTAAAAGTGGTGATATCGGCGGGAACTACCCATTTTTGCCATGCTTTAACTAGATATAACGAATTTAGCCAGTTATTAAATTGTTGGGTTTGATGTTGGCGATATTGGGCAAGGGGATCACGTAACATCTGCTCAACGTTCCCGATTTCGCGAGCAGCCTGATTGCTAGGCGATCGCAAATCTTCGTAGCCATCAAGGATGAGCAGCGCATTGGGACTATAGGCACTGACCTTATGGGATAGCAGCGCTAATTCATTGCCAGAGTTATAACCAGGAGCCGCCGCCGCAATCACTCGATAGCTACCGTCACGAATACGTGGTGGCAATGCGCGCATTGCTTCAATTTGATCGGCAAAGTAGGGAATTTCCTTGGGCTTAAACTTTTCGGGATTGCTATTTTGAGCGCGGACGCGATCGTTAAGCAATTTTTCGATCTTAAAAGCCAAAGCCTTTTGGTTCTTTTCCGCCATATTGGTAAAAGCGGTAGAACTACCAACCAAAAACACGCGGATCTCGTTAGCAGGCTTGTCAATAGGTACTGATGAATCTTGACGGAAGCCCTGATCATTGATTTGCCAATAATCACTACTTTGACTGGGCAGCAATTCATAACCCAATAACGGACTGCGTTTTATATGGAGTTGCCCTGCATCTGGTAATCCTGGATAGTTATTACCATTAGAGTCCTGCAACTTAAAGGCGTAGGACTGGGCGATCGCGACAGTTTTGTTGGGGCTGAGTTGGTTGGTACTACCTGTTGCTAAAACCGCTCCTCGTGCGATCAGTTCCGCCAAAATTAATAGCAGTGGCAAACCAATCAGGAGCAGAAGTAGGGTATTTCGCAACCAAGATTTGCGCTTGGATTGCCAAGAAGTTGTATATCGGGGTCTACGCATGACTAGGCTACTTGTGTGCAGCTATACAGCTTATAACAATTTATATCTCTTATATCTCAAACTCAAATATTAAGTTCAGTTAGCGCAAAGCACCTATTGAAATTATTTGAGTTGAATTAACTCGATTTTATAACCGTCGGGATCTTCGACAAAGGCTATTTCCGTTGTGCCATGCTTCATGGGGCCAGGTTCACGGGTGATTTTGCCACCTTTCTCACGAATGGCTTCACAAGCGGTATAAATATTTTCCATGCCCAAAGCAATATGCCCGTAGCCAGTGCCAATCTCATAGGCTTTTGTATCCCAGTTATGGGTTAGCTCGATGACGGCATTGCTTGATTCATCGCCATAGCCCACGAAAGCAAGGGTAAAGCGCCCATCAGGATAGTCTTTGCGGCGCAGGATCTTCATACCGAGGACGTTGCTATAAAAATCAAGCGATCGCTCTAGATCACCAACTCGAACCATTGTATGTAAAACACGCATTTTAGTTTTCCTCTAAAGTTTTTTGTTAGAGATATGCTTTGCATCTCTCTAACATTTTAACGATCATAATCTTCATCATCTAAGCTCTTAGGCTCAACTAGCCAGTCAGAGTTTTGTCCGCCGATAATTACTTCTTCGATCGCGACATATTCTTTATCAAACTGGCGCAAGGCATTTACTAAGGTATCGATCGCGATCGCATCAGTTGTGCCTAGATCAACCCAACATCTTGCCCATTCATTTTCGTACTCTAGGTCAGTCATATTATGCATAACTGACATCATCTCGTCATCGGCGGCTTGGTTGTCATAGTCAAAATAGCTAACATCCACGCCAGATTCCAGCACCTGCATATTACAAGCATTGAAACCGCCTAGTTTACCCAGTAGAAACCAAGAGTTAAATACTTCGTCTAACAGTTGTTTTTCTTGCTGAGATGGAATTTCACTAAACTTGATCCAGATCCATAAGTCGAACCAATCACATTCTCGAAATCTAACTTCCATAATCAACTTGTAGATCTTTCAAAAATCTCGATAACAACATGTCGATACTAGTTTAGGCGATCGCGCCCAACTATCTTTTGAAAACTGCGGATACCACTGTGATTAGTGGCACTGGCAATTAGTCCAAATGCCAAGTTAACTAATGATTGCGTTGCTTGTCTGTAGGTATCAAATTTATCGTCTGACTTTTCAATGCTTGCGTCTAGCCTCTCGACATCAGTTTTTAACTCTGCAAGCGATTCTAGTACTTGTTTCTGAAATTCTTCTTGAGACATAAACATCATTAACTTGATCAAAATCTTTGAAAGTTATCACCATCGTTCTGCACTCTCCACAATTTTCATTAGCTTATCGTTTTTTAATCTGAATTCATGCCAGAGTAAGTCTTTGGGGCTTGCGATAGTGGGTTACGATTGCCGATCTTAAATTCTTTCGTTTTTGATGATTCTCCAAATCTCAGAATATGTAGTATCATCCATCCAAACAATTTGCATAACGAGTACTTTCTACTACTCTTGTAAGATGTTTAGCAGTTTGTAACGATAAGTTACGATACAGTGCTAAAGTTAAATGCAAATTAGTCTAAAAGACTTAAGAACCCTGTGCGAAGTTCTTGAGTAAATTGTAAGCAATGTGTTGAGTCCCATCTTTGCTCATGGGTGGGCGATCGCTGAAGCAAACGTTCAGTCGTGAGGAGTATTCCCTACCTGTGGCAACAAATCCCATCAATTTAGGTAAGTCTGGTTTGTCTAATAAGTCGTCTAAGCCCAAAACGGCTTCATTCAAACACAAATGGACACTTTTTATAGTGTTATTTGTGGCGCTGTTGTCAGGGGGACTAGGTGCAGGATTAGCTTTCGTATTAAGTAGTAGACCTTTTCAACAACGGCAATTATCTGCTGATGAAGCAGCCGTATTTAACCGTAACGCCGATGGCATGACTTCAGCGATCGCAGGTGTACCGACGCTGACTCGTCCAGTCAATATTTTGGTACTCGGAACGATCATTCTCACATCTGATTTACCTGATGCTCAATCTAAGCCCAAAGGGAGATATTTAGCCGAAGTCGAAGATAATCTCAACGGCATGAGTGACGCAATGTTGTTGATCCGTTTTGATCCTGCCACTCAAAAGGTTGCGGTTTTATCAATTCCTCGTGATAGTCGCGTCGATATTCAAGGTATAGGCAAGACAAAAATCAACTTTGCCAACTATGCAGGTGGAGCATCTCTGTCAGCTCAGACTGTTAGTCAGTTGTTAGGAGATATCCCGATTGATCGCTATATCCGTTTCAATGTTAATGGTTTTGGTAAATTAATCGACGCTCTGGGCGGCGTTGATGTGTATGTACCGAAAAAGATGAAATATCAGGATGATAGCCAGCATCTGTATATCAACCTTAATGCGGGACAACAAAAATTAAACGGTAGCAAGGCAATTCAATATATGCGCTATCGTCATGATGATCTCGGAGATATTGGTCGGGTACAACGTCAGCAAGCATTTTTCCGTGCTTTCATTGATCAAAAACTTAAGCCTGAAGCGATCACTAAGCTGCCTGAAGTTCTGACCATTGTTAAAGAAAATATCGATACCAATCTCTCTGTGGAAGAAGTACTTGCCCTCGCTGGCTATACATCCAAGATTGATCGCAAAAGCATCCAGATGCATATGGCTCCAGGGCGATTTAGTAATCCTGGAGAATTTGACAGTCTGAGCTACTGGATTTTAGATAATCGACGGCTTGCCACCATCATGAACCAAAGTTTTGGAGTGATGAAGAGAGCCGATACAAGTCTTGAGGACAGTACACCACAAACTCTGAGAGTTGCAATCCAAGATAGTATGTCTCAGCCCGAAGGCTCCAAGAAAGCCACCACTGTTTTGTCTAAGTCTGGCTATGCTCAAGTGTTTGCGGCTAGCGATCGCTGGTCTAAGCCGCTTGCGAAGACCCAGATTATTGCTCAAAATGGAGATAAGGCAAGTGCTGAGAAATTACGTGATGCTTTAGGGATTGGTGAAGTCTTAATCGAATCAACGGGTGATATCGAGTCAGATATTACGGTTCGGGTAGGGAAAGACTGGCTGGAAGCAAATAATATTCCTTTGAAGCCTGTTAAACCGACACAAACTAAACAACGTTAAAAAAAGAGAGAAGGCAAAGCCTTCTCTCTTTTTTTTATAGCTATCACCATTCTTGTTAGCCCACATTCCGCTCGTAATGGAATGAGAAAAACAATTACGAAACAGGTGCAGGGAGCAAATAATAGCGTTGGCAGGTGGGAGAAAAAAACTTTAAAATATGAAGCCGAAGAGGAG
>NZ_NDHW01000179.1 GCF_002251945.1 Pseudanabaena sp. SR411 | reverse complement strand
ATCTACAGTTCGGGCTTGGTGTCCCTAGGGGCAGAACGAGTTTATCTCTGCTTTTGCTTTTTCGGATTGTAGTAAAGATTTTATCCTTTACTTTTCTTCCTAGATACAAGGGGCATAGCATTCCCGCAGAAATTTATAAATTTTCAGGTCGCCTTAATTTGGGAATGCTTTGCCCTAAACCTCACAACGCAGGGACAATTTATCTGTGAAGGCATAGAGGGCACAGCATTTGCAGATCGATATGGTTGCGGGTTTTAAAAAATGTGGTGCAAATGCTATGCCCCTATAGGATTCTCACTCAATTTTGCTAATTCCTCCTTCGCAAATTCCTTTAACTCTTCATCAGGATCGTTGTTAGAGACTGTCTTCAATAACTCCAATGTTTGAGGTTTATCGCTGTAATGTTCGAGGATGCCTTCTAGTGCAGTTTGACGGGGATTATCTTCCCAATCGTACTTACGCTCAAAGGGATTGTGGATTACGTGATCGCTTAAAAAGTCAAACGTTTGTGGGTCATCATTCCAGCCTTTAGCAATCTCTTGCACCGCCGCCCATCGCACATCCCAATTCTGATCGTTAAGAGCGCGGTCTTTGAGCCAAGGAAGGGTATCAGAGTCATCTTTCCAGCCTTTGGCTATCTCTTGTACYGCCGCCCTTCGCACATTAACATTCTGATCGTTAAGAGCGCGGTCTTTGAGCMAAGGAAGGGTATCAGAGTCATCTTTCCAGCCTTTGGCTATCTCTTGTACCGCCGCCCTTCGCACATCATAATTCTGATCGTTAAGAGCGCGGTCTTTGAGCMAAGGAAGGGTATCAGAGTCATCTTTCCAGCCTTTGGCTATCTCTTGTACCGCCGCCCTTCGCACATYAACATTCTGATCGTTAAGAGCGCGGTCTTTGAGCCAAGGAAGGGTATCAGAGTCATCTTTCCAGCCTTTGGCTATCTCTTGTACCGCCGCCATTCGCACATCATAATTCTGATCGTTAAGAGCGCRGTCTTTGAGCCAAGGAAGGGTATCAGAGTCATCTTTCCAGCCTTTGGCTATCTCTTGTACCGCCGATTCTGGGATAAAGGATTGTTGATCAAACTTAAGGCATTTTTTTAGCCAAAGTAAAGTGTCAGAGCCATCTTGCCATATATTTGCGACGTTATTTATAAGTCTAATTGCCAATTCCGAATTGAACTTATCAGGAGGTTCTTGTTCAGCTTCATGTTGTAATGTTTTTAGTAATTTATTTGATGTAGGCGCAATCAAACTTCTGTTTCTCACCTCTACAAAGCAATCTGCTGCCAATAAAAGATTTGATAGCCCTTCTTTTTTTAGCCTATTTCCCTCGCCTAAAAATGCACTTCTATCAACTTTCTGCTCCAAAAGAAAATCAATAATGTCGGCTACAAATCTCGGTTCGATCATCCCCGAAATCAGCCGCAAGACCTCATGCCAAAACTCATCCTGCCAATGCTGCCCAAACACATCATTGATTAACTGCTCACTCGTCAGCGTCTGCTCCTCCTTAAACTGCCAAACAAACTCCCACGCACAAAAATATTCCAAAAAAGTGCGATGCACAAACCCATAGGAATCCCCACCCAGATCGCAGAGGATGAAATTGCGCGTGCGAAGCTGACCGATCATGATACGGGCGATTTCCCTTGGCTTCTCCACCTCAATCGTCTTCAGGTAATCCGTTAAAATGCTCTCCAACTGCGCCGCACTAATCAAATTCCCCGCCAAACCCTTCGCGCTCGACTGCATATAATAGGCAACCTTCCGCAACATCGCCTGCTTATCGCGATAGTCAATCGTTTTCGGGTCAATCCGCCGATCCTCCACTAGCGCTCGTTCCACATCCCATTGATGCAACAACACCCTAGAAGCTTGGTTATACAATTCAGGACGATCCCTCGGTAACTCCTGATTACGATTGAGAATCGCCATCATCGTTAATAACAAAGGATTACCCGCCAACTCCTTAATCGATCGCGACTCCCTAATCGCCTTCTGCAACCGCTCCCGCTTGCGATCCTTATCCGCACCCTCCGCAAAATTCAAATCGTGCCAACGCACCACAAAATCCTGCATCTGCTCATCAGTCAACTCTTGCAGCATAAAATGCTGAAACCCCGCATCCCTTAACCGTTGTGCCTTATAGCCCAACCACCGCGAAGTCGCAATTGACCTCACCGCAGGATACTCATTCGTAAAGCGATGGATATCCGTCACCACCTCATCCCGCAACGCAGGATCGAACACCTCATCAATCCCATCAAATAGGGCAATAACATCCCCATTCTTCAGCTTTTCATGCAAATCCTGCTGATTCAGCCGACAGGTAATATTCCCACCATGAATAAACGAAACAATATCCTTACATTTCCCTGCTTGCTTATCACGGGCATAGGTACGCAACTCCAACAAAAGCGGCAACGGATACAAAGGCAAATCTCGCACAGGTCGCTCCGCCCAAATCAAAGCCAGATATTGCAACAGCGTTGATTTCCCAGAGCCGGGATCGCCCAAGATCACTGCATATTTAGCAATCCCATCTTTCGCCGCATTATGCGGATCGCCCAATACCTCAAAGACTCCCCGAATCGGTTGCTCGACATAGCGCTTGCGATGGTTCTCTAACTCCGCTTCGGCAAGTTCCAACACATCCAACTGTCCGCTCTCCTGCAACAGCCACGATCGATCCTTCGGCAACTCATACACCTGCGGAATAAACTCCTGACATTCCCGCAAATTCTGAGGAATAAAGATCTTCCAGAGCTTCAACTCGTTGTAATACACCCCAGTCGTATCCAGAGATTCTAACTTCAAGTTGCCATACTGCTCCCGCAACCCTTCGGCATACTTCTCCAAGTCAAAAGCTGGCGAAATTCCCGCCACTTCCTGCACAGCATCCGCTATTTTATCCAAGGTCTGCACCTCAAAAATCGGACGCAACTTATCCGAATTCTGGACAATCTTCTTCACGGCTCTAATGTAGGACTTACTCAAAAAGTCCCAATTCATATCCTCTGGCAAATGTGGCAAATTCAACTCTGTCCAAACTCTCATCAACAAAGCCGTATCGATCGCCTTACATTGCACATTAAACGCCATCCCCAGCGCCGCGCTTACCTCTTCGCGCTTAATAAACTTGTGCAAATAGGGAATGTATTGTCTAATGATTGCTTCTTGATAACCCGCATCCTTGAGTTCTTCCTCAATCAATTCCAAAAATTCTTTGAGCGCTTTCCCATAGGCTTCCTTCAACACATCAGGCTCAGGCAAACGGATCACCTTCTTCAAGCAATCCTTAAAAAAGTCCTTCCCATAATCCTTTGCCGCATCCTTAGCCAAATCCTCAAGGATAGGATAAATGATTACTCCTGCTGCTTTCGACACACCCCAAACTAACAACCAATCGATCATCGCTAAAAACTCCAAGTATATTACTCAGACACTTTGCTAGTTAGTAGGAGTGATTAGCTCCTGATTTTAGCTATTGTATCAAACTTGCTAAAGTTTAGCTGAAAGTATTTGACATACTCATTAAAGAATCGGGAATTATGGAAGAAAATACTGAGAGCTACTGTAAAATGAGTGGCTATGAGAACAGACACACTCTTCTATCAATTATTCAATACCTTTCACAGCCTCCTGTTTGAGCTAATCGAACGACCGATCTCAGAAGCAGAAGGCTATGAATTTAGTTCAGTGGAAGTAAAAGAAAAAGCCTTTCGGTTCGATGGCATATTTAGCCCAAAAGCCAAAGACAAACCGATATATCTAATTGAAGTCCAATTTCAGCAAAAAGAAGACTTTTACTGGGAATACTTATCCGAGATATATCTTTACCTGAACCAATATCGACCAGAACAAGAATGGCAAGCGATCGCTATATTTGCAAGGCGTAGTTACGAACCAGATCCAAGAAGCCATGTGCAGGAAATGCTCGACTGTCAGAGGATACAGAGAGTATACCTAGAAGACTTACTAGAGCGAGAGACTGACTCCTTCGCGATCGGGATTATTCAGTTAATTTTATCTAGCGAAAGTCAAGCCGTAACTAAGGCAAGACAACTAGGTGAAAAGATTGAGCAGGAAAGGGATACCGAAATCCAAGAGCAGGTACTAGAATTAATAGAGACGGTATTGGTATATAAATTTCCCAAATTAAGTCGTCAGGAGATTGAAGCAATGTTTACATACAGCGATTTAAAACAGACCCGTGTATACCAAGAGGCAAGAGAAGAAGGCGAGCAACATGGTGAACAAAAAGGTTTAAAGCTAGGTGAACAAAAAGGTTTAAAGCTAGGTGAACAAAAAGGTTTAAAGCTAGGTGAGCAGCGTGGACTGATAAAAGGGCAAGCCACAATGCTACTAAGGCTGCTCAATCGCAAGTTTGGACAGATTACCCCAAGTTTGCGGGGCAAGATCAGCAAACTATCAGCAAAACAGTTAGAAAATCTAGCCGAAGCTTTATTTGACCTAGAAACGATCGCTGATCTAAGTGATTGGCTAAAAAACAAAGGCACAAAGTAACAGATATGATCCCCAAAATAAAAGACGGTGCTTTGCACCATCTTTTATTTTGAATTTATAAAGCGTTTTAATTAGCGATCGCCACGGATTAACAACAACTGCACCAGTTGCAGCGCCGCATAAATTGCAGTCGCCACATATGTCCATGCTGCGGCATTAAGCACCTTACGAGCGCCAAGATTTTCTTCACCTTGGAGAATGCCTAGCTCATCAATTAGCTTCAGAGCGCGGCTAGACGCATCAAACTCCACAGGTAAAGTCACAATGTGAAATAGGATCGCGCTCGCAAACAAAGCAATACCAATATTGATGAAAACCACACTCAGACTGCCGAGGGATGTTAGGAACAGCCCTGCCATCACCATCAAAGGACCAAAGTTTGCGCCAATATTTGCCACTGGTACTAACGAAGCCCGAATATTCATAAATTGATAGCCACGCACATCTTGCAAAACGTGACCACATTCATGAGCCGCGATCGCTGCGGCCGCTAGAGATGATGATGCATACACTGATTCTGATAGACGCACTGCCTTAGCAGAAGGATCATAATGATCGGTCAGTTCTCCTGCTACTTGCTCTACGGTTACATCATGAATACCCATGCGTTGCAGGATTGTCTTAGCAACCTGTGCGCCTGTCATTCCTAGGCTAGATCGCATATCTGCATATTTTTCGTAAGTCGCTTTGACACGCTGCTGCGCCCAAAACATCAAGATCATGCCTGGGATGAGGATCAAATAGGATGGGTGAAAAAACATTGACTTTTCTCCTTCTGATATTTCTATGTATGATTATGCCCTCGCCGCCGTAGTCTCTGGCGGTAGTGAAAACACTACTCGCATGGCTAGAAAGATCTACAAGAAATATCTATATGATTAGTCAAAAGAATTATCCCCAAGTATCCTGTACTGAAACAAAAATCAATTCAGGCATTTTTTAGTTTAAAAATTTAATGTAGATTTTTAGAGTAACTATCTGGCAAATAAAAAATAAACAAGAAAATAATGAAATAATAACAGTAAAATGTGCAGCGATATTTTTTGAGTGATATTTCTGAAAAAGTATCAGTAAAGAATTAAATAATAAGTATAATTACTCAAGAGTGAAGGATCGATATATTAAGTATAAAGAAAAGTTTAAGCGATCCCAAATATGACAAAATTTCTAGCACAATACTATTATTCAAACGGAGCTAGCTTATATATAAGCTCTGAATTTAAATACCAAATTAATAAAACATCTAAAAAAATAAGTGATCTGTCAGGGCAATTGGTAACTTTTACCTAGACTTGCCAGATCACTTATTTTTTTATAGGTTCCATAATCTTTTTTGTTGGTTTTTTGAAGAGATCGTTGTAATGCCTATTTTAAAAGGGTTATAGGGATTTATATTTTATTCTTCTTTGTCACATCCTCAACTAGCAGCGATTCCGCGAATAGGTATTGAGACTCAAATAAAACTACTGCGACAAATTATAAAGAAAATATTAAGCGATCCCAGTTTTGGATACGTATCTTAGAAAATAAGATCAATTAAACGGAATCGGCTGATTTAAAGATTCTGAATTTCAATGTCAATTTAACAACAATTTATCTAAATAAATGGTTTGCTATGATTAAGTGAATTTACTTAATTGCAGCAAGCCATTTATTTTATCAGAGACTTTTTCTTGTTGGAGTTTAGCAAAAGCCCATCGACTAATCCCTAATTAATTTTCACTCAATTATCTGGTTCAAGTCTTTTAGACTGAGTAAATAGTCAATTGTCTATCTTGTTGAAAAATCAGACATTTGGGACGCACAATAAAATCAAGAACCGATTTTTAGTGGCGCGGTAAAGCCGCGCTACTAAAAATCTGGTTCTTGATTAAATCCTAGAACCTTCATCACATTATCTACTTGCGAGTTGAAAACCTATTCGTGGAAAGATTTAATATCCGCAGCGTTATTGAAGGTTATACCCAAGGCTACTTTTTGATGTCAGAAGGTGATGGAGAGCCGATTGAGTGGTATTACACTAACAGCCGCACCTTGATCCCACTTGATCAGCGCTTTCGATATCCTAAATCTTTGCAGCGTGTCATCAACCAAAACCGCTTTGAAGTTAGGATCGACACTGCCTTTGAACAAGTGGTAGAAGGCTGTGCCGATCGCGAAACCACATGGATCTCCAAAGAACTGCGATCGCTTTATAGCAATTTACACAAAGCAGGATGGGCGCACAGTTTTGAGACATGGCAAGGCGATCAACTAGCTGGGGGGATTTTAGGAATTGCTATACGGGGCGTATTTATTGGCGAGTCAATGTTTTTTAAAATTCCTGATGGCTCTAAGGTGGCGATGGTGAAGTTAGTAGAGCATTTGCGATCGCATGGGTATAGTTTATTTGATGCTCAATTAATGAATCCCCATCTGGAGAGGTTTGGAGCCTTTGAGATTGATGATGATAGTTACCAAGCTTTGCTAAAGCAAGCTTTAACCAAATCTTGCAACTTCACACCAATTTCTGCAACCAAACCTTAAATAGGTAAAGGATTGCCGCGCAAAGCGCGGCAATCCTTTACCTCAAAAATCATTATTATTTATAACGGGTTTCAGATTAAAACAAGGGTATAACGGTTTTCGTTTTGCCTACGGCAAAACGAAAACCGCTATATGATGGGAAACATGAGGTGAAAAAGAGTTGTGGCAGAACTACATCAAGTTGGTGAAATCATCCAATCTCGCTACCGTATTGCTAGCATTCTTGGACAAGGTGGGATTGGAATCACCTATGCGGCTTTTGATGCCCAAACAGGCGATCGCGTGGCGTTAAAAGCCCTATCATTCCGACGCATGAATGAATGGAAGGTGCTGGAATTATTTGAGCGAGAAGCAAAAGTACTTTCTCAACTTGACCATCCTGCTATTCCCCGTTATCTAGATTATTTTCAGATTGATACCGATCGCGATCGCGATTTTTACATCGTGCAGCAACTGGTAGAGGGAAAATCTCTTGCCCAAGTGATCGCCGACGGTTGGCATGGTAGTGAGGAAGATATTAAACAGATTGCTGAGCAAGTACTAGAGGTGTTGAGCTATCTCCATCAACTCAAGCCACCTGTCATCCATCGTGATATCAAGCCCCAAAATATCATTCTTCAGCCCAACCGTAAAATTGCCTTGGTAGATTTTGGTGCAGTTCAAGACACCTATCGCAGTACACAGGTGGGCGGCAGTACAGTTGTTGGCACTTACGGCTATATGCCACCCGAACAATTTCGGGGTAAGGCTGTTCCCGCTACCGATCTATATGCGCTTGGGGCAACGATTTTATTTTTACTGACGGGGCGATCGCCGTCGGATTTACCTGAAATTAGATTTAAGATCAGCTTCCGAGATGCAGTGAATATTTCCGATCACTTCGCGAATTGGCTGGAAAAAATGATTGAACCTGCGATCGAAGATCGATTCAGTAGCGCCCAGCAATCTCTTAAAGCTTTGCAAAACCCCACCTTGCCATCGCTCGAAAGTCGAATTAGCGACCTAGAAATTAGTCGTCTGCTTAACCCAAATAGCGATCGCCTCGACAATAAATATCAATATCCCAAACCTCTGGGAAGTCGCATTGAACTTAAAAAGACTGATAGTGTTTTAAAAATTGAGATCCCGCCTGCGGGGCTGCGTGGAGAAGGCGTGAGCATTCTATCATTTGCAGTTTTTTGGAATGGCTTTCTGATCATATGGACATCGATGGCGCTTAGAGCAGGATTTTTTGCACTTTTCTCAATTCCGTTTTGGATTGTCGGTATTGGCATAGCCTATGCGGGCTTATCGATTATGTTTGGCAAAGTTTGCCTAGTAATTAGCGATCGCACCTTTAGTATTGACTGGGACGTTTTAGGAATCAAACGCCATGTCCAAGGCAAAACCCAAGATTTACGACAGATTGAGCTAAAGAGTTCCTACGAAGTAAATAATCAGCCTGTAATGGAGTTACGCTTAAATCAAGGTATTTATACCCATAAATTTGGATCAGGGCTAAGTCGTCCTGAAAAAGACTGGTTATTGCAAGAAATTAATGATTTTTTAGCAACATGGCGATCGCGTCATTAAAACTTAAACCAAAATCAAATTAGTTGTTGATTTCTGATTTTCAGGCAAGGAAGCTTTAGGGAACCTATCTAAATAGCAACCACAAGCAGCCCATTTACCCTGAACTGTGACTGACAAAAGATTACAGTAGCCGCCCTGTCTACCTTTTGGGTCATAATTTTTGCAGAATCGACAATCCATAACAACTCCATAAGCCCAAGACTAATCTATATTTGCCTTAATTGCATTACAGTTCTGTGATTAATCTTCGTGTTTATTGTGATCGCGATCGCTTTACAGCACTTTACTTTTTTTGTTCTTTTGGAAATGTACATTTTACAGAAATTTCCAAGTTACTTTCAGCATTGCCTTGAGCAATAAAAGGAACTCCTCCTTGAGCGCTAATTTTGATCCCAAATTTAAGATTTACCTCTTGGATCTCAGCCGCCGCAAAATTCCTAAAGGCACTCAAAGCGCATAGAGTATAGCCGCGAATCGTATCACGAGTCTGCTTCATACTAATTGCCGCAATATCAGAGAACCCCTTTCCATCTGGATCGTCTTCATCATCCTCATAGCCAGTTTGAGGATTTGAAACTTTTAGATTCTCATTTGATTCAATATAGATTTCATATACTTCTTCACCTTCTTGAATTTGGTAACGTTGAAGATCTGCCATTAAAAGCTCTGTTAGTTTAGTAAATTTTTCACACCACTTTATAGCAGCTTTTCAACTAACTGTAATAATTATTAAGAATTTTATAACCATCAAAAACATCTTAATTATTATAAAATAAAGAAATTAAAATTTATCTGAGTAACCTAACATGGCTCGATATGCTCTAGTAATTGGAATTTCTGAATACAGTGGTGGTCAGTTTCGTAATTTAAAAAATCCAGTTACAGATGCTGAAGCTGTAGCACAAATACTAGAGAAGTATGGCAATTTTCATGTTAAACGTATTCCTTCCATTACTAATGAAGATAAAAAGACTTATAAGGTAACTCGCAAGCCACTTAATAAAAATATTTTGGAGAGTGAGTTAACTAAATTCCTGCAAGAACAAGCAACTAAAAGTGATGCACTCATTTACTTTAGTGGTCATGGATTTGCTCAATTAGATACTCTTAATAATGAGTCCGAAGGATTTCTAGCTGCTTCAGACTGTATGCTTAAGTTTAATAATGATAAGACAAAAGTAATCAGCAATGAAAATAGTGTTTCTCTAGATAGACTCAATAAACTCATTGGCAATACTAACCTTAGTAGTCTAGTGGTGATTTTGGATTGTTGTAATTCAGGATATTTTGCATCTGGGGAGTTGATTAGGCGATCGCTAAAGAAGTTTAATACACAAAGCGACTACTACCTGATTACGGCTAGTCAAAGCTATGAAAAAGCGTATGAATCTGAAGAATATAGTCTGTTTACTCAGGCTTTGCTCAAGGGACTTAAGCCAGAGAATGCTGGTTCGGATGGCAAAGTCAGTGGCGATCGCTTATTTGATTTCATTAATACAGAACTAAGAAATTCACGTCAAGAACCAACTCGTGCAGGTTGGGGTAGATCGATCACAATTGTAGAATTTGCTTCTCAAAATCGTGATCAATCATCTGAGCCAGACTTCAAATCGCATAATCCTTATCGGGGATTAGCAGCATTTGAAGAACAGCAAGC
Organism: Pseudanabaena sp. SR411; assembly: GCF_002251945.1. Classification (GTDB taxonomy): domain Bacteria; phylum Cyanobacteriota; class Cyanobacteriia; order Pseudanabaenales; family Pseudanabaenaceae; genus Pseudanabaena. The sequence goes on along the minus strand of NZ_NDHW01000179.1, from coordinate 29,651 downwards.
CGATTTTTTTTATGGTCGCGAAACTGCTACAAGAGATTTAATTAAGCGGATTACTGATAGCACATTTTTGGCTGTCTCAGGTACTTCTGGTTGTGGCAAATCTTCACTAATTAAGGCTGGGTTACTACCATATTTAGCAAAAGATTACATTCCCGATAGTAGTAATTGGGTAGTTAAATCTTTTACTCCAGAAGATTCCCCACTCAGGAAATTGGCAAAAGCTCTAGAACATCGTCCTCCTGAAAGTCAAACATTACTGCTATTTATTGATCAATTTGAGGAAGTATTTACACTATGCAAAGATGAACATGACCGTAAAGAATTTATTAGTCAAATTACAAAAGAAGCAACTAACCCCAATCAATCTACAAGAGTCATCATCACAATTCGGGGTGATTTCCTACAGCAATGCGCTGAGTACCCAGAAACTGCAACCCTCATTAATCGTAATGAACCAACAACTTATTTTATTACACCTCATACAGAGATAGAGCTAGAGAAAGCGATCGCAGAACCTGCCAGAAAACAAGGAGTTATCTTTGAAGATGGTCTGATATCAGAGATCTTGCAAGATGTGGCAAATCAATCAGGAGCCTTGCCGTTATTACAATATGCTTTAACTGAATTGTGGAATGCTTGTATCAAGGACAATACGCGATCACAACTCACGAGAGAAAAGTATGCAGAAATTGGTAGAGTTGGTGGCGCATTACAAAAAAGTGCTGAAGAGCTATATCGGGATCTAGCACCTAAGGATAAAGACTATGTACGCCGATTGTTTATGGAACTAGTGGAGCTAAGTGATGTTGATCAAAATACTCGTCGTCGTGTTAGTTTGCCAAGATTACAGGATATAGCTGATTCTCCAGAACAGTTTCAACGCATTCTAGGACAACTATCGGCTCACAATAGAAGGTTAGTTGTTGCTAACGATAAGACCGTAGAAGTAGCTCATGAAGTACTTTTATCTGGTTGGGAACGTCTTCAAAATTGGATTAAAGAAGACCGTGAAAACACTCAATTTAGTCGAGAGTTAGAAGCTAAAGCTGAAGAATGGAAGACTAATTACGATAAACAAGAAGATGCTTTGCTAACTGGGTTACCTCTAGCAAAGTATGAAGTGTGGAGACAAACTAATAGTAGCTACTGGATTTCTTCTTTGTCTGAAGAGTACCTAAAGAAGAGTGTCGAAAAACGCGATCGCGCCAAAAAGCGCAAATTTCAATTAACAGTTGGCATCATCTCAGGTTTTGCATTAGCTGCGATCTCTTTAACTTGGATACAAATTAGATCATTACAAGACCAAGCTAAATCTTCTATAGAAGGACAAATCAAGGCACAAATCACTCTAGCTGAAACTCTTTATAAAAAAAATGATCAATTACCTGCTCTAGTAGAAAGCGTAAAAGCTCTAAAAATATTAGATGAGAATAGAACAGCAATAGATAGTTCTCTATACCTATCTCAACTACAGCCAATCATTTATGGAGTCCGTGAACGAAATCGCTTAGTGGGAGGACATAAATCTCTAGTTTACAGTGCCAGTTTCAGTCCAGACGGTAAAATGATTGCAACATCAGGAGATGATAATAATATTCGACTATGGACTACTCAAGGAGTCCCTATAAGAGAACCTCTCAAAGGGCATGAAGATCGTGTTCGGTATGTAAGATTTAGTCCCAATGGGAAAATAATTGCTTCAGCTAGCTTCGATGGAAAAACTATTCTCTGGAGTGCCAATCATAATGGTATATGGAAAGCTATATTTAAGTTTACCAACCATCAAAATCAAAAGGCAGTGTATGATGTCAGGTTTAGACCTAATAGTGGAGATATGGCATCTTCTAGTGAAGATAAAACAATAAGAATATGGAATAAAGATGACAAAAAGAATATTGTTCTTCAAGACAAAGATACTGTGATGAAAAATGAATATAGCATTTATAGTATCGATTTTCATCCTAATGGAAGAATTCTTGCATCTTCTGGCTACCTAGATGGAAAGGTGAATTTATGGGATTTAGCAAATGGTAATAATAGCCAACCTGAACATTTAGGCAAATCCAAAGAGGAAAAACATAGCGAACTTGTCTGGGTAGTTAAATTTAGCCCAAGAGGGGATATTCTTGCTTCGGCTAGTCAAGATGGTACAGTTAGACTCTGGAAAGTACAAGATAAAAAACTTATTGGAATTATTAAAGTAGAAGATCCATCATCTCGAATTTTAGGTGTAGCATTCAACTCCACTCAAAGTACTTTTGCTACATCTGGTGAGGGGGAAAAGATTAAATTATGGGATATTAATAAAGCTATAAGTCTATGGAAATCAAGTAACAAAGATCTTAGCGAGCCTATTATAGAACTGAAAGGTCATACAAAGACTATCAATCGTGTTTCATTTCATCCTAAAGATGATTCCATACTTCTATCAAGTAGTGACGATAATACAATTAGATTTTGGGATGTTGGTTTAAATAGATTTAATCCCTCAAAAGAAAACTTAGAGTTAGATTCGTTTATTCAATATGGGTGCATTTCTCTATATGATTATACTCAAGGCAATCAAGCAGGAAAATCAAATTTAGAGGTAATTAAACAACTTTGTACAAAATATAGCAACAAACTCTAAGTACAAGACAAAAATTTAAAAATATAACGCTCAATTAGTCTAAAATCCTTGGCTCAATAGGTGAATATTAGAGGAGCTTTTACTTATCCTTAGATCAGCAGAGCTAAACTATCAAACCAATTCGTAGTTAACTAGCCCGTATACTTTTTTGGAGGTGGATTTATTACATCTCTCGGAATCATATGTTCATTTTCTATTAAGCTGAAGATAGTTGTATCGATATACTCAGCTTTGAGTATTGACCACCAGTCAAAGGTTAAGCCTCTTAATACATAATCATAAGGAAGCCAACCATAACCATCCTCACCCCATGCAATTCCCCAGGAATTCCTAATTTTAAAAGCTCCTGTTGTTGGTTTAGAATCTTGACTAAATCCATTTTTGATGACCTTATCATCCTCAAATCCAACTGCAATAAGAGCATGGCTTCCAATACATTTTTCATGTTTTTCTGGGAAAGGAATAATTCCCTTGATTTTTTCCTCTTCTGTTTCAGAGCTTTCATTTTTTATTTCGGTTTTATGAACTTCATATCTACTCTGTTTAAGTAATGACTCATAGCCCCACATACCAAACATCACAGGATAGCCAGCTGTGACAAATACTTTGATCTGCTTTAATAAATCCTCGGCTGATTTTTTAGGGCGATCAAGTCTGATGTAGCTAGTAGCTCTGTAGTTTTTCGCCAGTCCATAACAAAAAGCATCTGGTTCCTCATTTAGTGCTTCTGGTTTATATTGCCAATATCTTTCAGGCGGTACACCAAATAAAGCCATAGCTGCGATCGTCTGTCTCACCGTCGCACCAACAAGAATCTCATCACGCATCAATTTTCGAGTAACTGTATAAAGAAATCGCTTTGATAGATCTTGATACACCCCTGATTCTTTGCGCTGAAAATACTCAAGAAGGGAAACTCCTGCTGCCGCAGTACAAGTAGCAGCATGGATCTGGTCTTCAATGGGAGACCAATCTTTTGCCTCAGATTCAAAATGTTTTAATTTCGTGACATCAATTGATGTCTTGGTTTTACTCTTACCTAACGTGCAAATATTCTCATTTAACGGCACTAAAATAGATGATGACTGCTCTAATTTTTCTCTTGCTTTATCCTTTGATGACAGAACTACCAACTCGTCACTTTTTTCTGGATACCAAAGACCAAAATCTATCTCACCACCAATTAGCTTTAAAATTGCATCAATGTAAGGGTAATCTCTGAACTCTAGATAGTCTGACATAGGTTTAGATCTATTAGTATTAAAACAAAGAGCATTAAGTCACATTAAATCAATATTTCATATTTTGTAAAGCCATTTGTAATTCAGGTGACAAAAATTAACTTAATACAATAGGTTCTCAAGTTAAAAGTGTTGAATATCCTCTAATTGTCTTGATTACAGCAGTTTCTTATCCCTAAGATACTAGGAAAATTTATCCTGATTAACAATGATTTGTCACTTTTGAAACTGCAATGTTAAGATGGAAATAAAACTTAATTATGTCAGACACCTCTAGCAAACCATTCTCAACTTTTGAACGCTACCTTATTTTTGTCGATCGCATAATTATTAATATCGAAAATGGCAAGCTGCTATCAAAAGAACATGTCTATCGAATTCTTAGTGAGAGTTTAGAATCGGGAACAGGGGAAATATTTGAACGGGCTTTAGAAGAACAAGCTAATTTACTTCAAGCAAATTTTGCTGCTCAAACGGATGAAGTGAAACAGGCAAAAGCAAATCAGAAACTTCGTGCCATGAAAATTCTCAAGGATGCATGGGAACAGTGGCAACAAAATTATCAACTTCAGGATACCTGTGCTAGAGGTTTACAAACTATTCTCAATGCCGAACCTCAAGAGCGTCTAGCTACATTAATCCAAGTTCTTGATCCCAATCATACGCCTGTTTTTGAACGTCAACATATTCAGCTTCTTATCCAATTACTGCAAAAATCCGCCGATACTCTGCCCGATGATTCAGAAGCGTTTGCATTACGTCAGTTTGCGATCGGGCTGACTCGTGGATTAGCAGATTTTGATCTATTGGAAGGTTCCCTTGTTAGTTGGCTATACGAACCACAAAGACAGGTGGGATTTGAACGCTCGAAGATCAGTGGACCTTGGCATAGTTGGGCGCAACAGATTACTAGTCCTTTACCCCGTGATCTGTTTGCAGGACAGGCGAGTAACCAATCAGCAGCAGCGATCGCACAGGCTCAGCGAAGCATTGATATTAGTGCTTGGGTAGAACTATCAATTCTACTAAGATATTTGCAAAATGGTTTGGTGCGTTGGTTCGATCAGCAGCCCTACGATGCCAAGGCAGGGATGCATATGACTGGGGTTACCTTTATTGCTTTTGCAATGATTTGGGGTGAACTTAGCACGGGCTTCCAGAACTCACAACAACTATCGGCAAGCGATCGCCAATCTCTATCGAAGATCTGCTTTCGCATCAGCTTACAGACTTTACGAACCTTTGCCCAACGCGAAAACTTTCCGCTTTATGGTGGTGTCTTTGCTTCTTTTTCGGGAGAGAGTTTCCGAGAAACCATTAACTATCTCGATCAACCACTCAAAGAAGCAGAGAATACGCAGGAGAAGGCACGAATTCTCACGGTTTTAGGCTATTCAAAAGCTTGGATGGGACATCATCAAGATGCGATCGCTCTCCATCAAGAAGCATTAAACCTTGCCCGTGAAGTTGGCGATCAACTTTGCGAAATTGCAAATCTCAATCACCTCAGTCGGATTAGTCTGATTCAAAAAGACTTTAGTACTAGTGAGTCCCAAGCCCAAAGAGCGGTAATTTTAGCGCGACAAACTGGCGATCGCCAAGGTGAAGCAAATGCTCTGGCTAATTTAGGCTATAGCGAGGTAATGATCGCAAGACAACAGGAATTGATTACGCCTGAAGAACTGGAAACTCCAATCAGTCATTTGGAACGCGGACAAAAGCTATCCGAGAAATTGAATGATCTCCAAAATCAAGCGCTTTGTTGGGTGGGATTGGGGACTGCTTATATTGCGATCGAGCAACCAAGTCAAGCCCAGATCGCCTTGGAGAAAGGCTTAGCTTTAACTCAACAAATTGGCGATCGCGATTTACAAGCACTTAGTCATGCCTATCTGGGCGAAGCTCTTTATCAACTTAATCAACTAGAATTAGCAACTTATCACGCCTGTTTGGGAATGTATTTGCTAGAGCAGCGTCACAGTAAAGCATGGCAACAGTCGGCGGCTTTGGTGGTGATTTTGCAAGGAAAGCTAGGCGCAGAAACTTTCTCGAATCTATTGCAACAGCAGCGATCGCATTTAATCGCTCTAATTGGTGTGGATGGGTTTGACCATTTACCAAATTTGATTGCGCGCTATCGCCAAGGAGAAGATTAGTCTTACAGCTTGATGTTACGTGGATGGAATTCCTGCGATCAGATAAGTCTAGGGTGGGGTGCAGTCACTACAGAATCTGAATTATTGGAGTAGTCGCCAGATCCCTGTGGTTGCTCTAAGTAGATGGGCATATTTAATTACAAACCCAAATCTGTAAAACGTTAACTTACATCATTTTTGGAGTTGATACTAAGGCATTGAGTATGATGATTTTATGGCGATCGCTTGGCTGGATATCGTACAATCTTAGTAACTTAGGTAAAACAATAAGCTTAATTATTTGACGATCGCTGAAGCACAGGAACAATTACCAGTGCTGTCTAAGAACCTCAGAGATCCAGCGATTATTTTATTAGTGGGGAATACCTATATGAACAAAATCCTGAAATGGCAGAAGATGAAATGACTCGCAGACGTTCTGCTCTTGTGGATGAAAAACAACTTGCTCGATTTGCGACTGAAGTTGGGCTAGATTTTAGAATCCGTTTGGGAGAAGGCGCAAAAAGAGAAGGTGGTTATACCAATCCTAATATTCTGAGTAGTACATTTGAAGCAGTTGTTGGTGCTTACTACTTGGATAACAATCGTAATATCGATGCACTTCGTCCCCTAATAGAACAACTATTTGACTCTGTACCAAAAGATATCATGGTTGTTCGCTCCAGTATAGATTCCAAAAATAAACTACAAGAATTTGTGCAAGCAAATGGAGCAACAACTCCTCCCAAGTACGAAACTGAGCAGATTGGCGGAATGTCTCATGCTCCCGAATTCCTAGCTAAAGTCTATGTCAATGGCAAAATCTATGGTGAGGGCAAAGGTCGTAACAAGAAAGATGCAGAAAAAGAAGCTGCGGCTGATGCACTGGCAAAACTGAAAAAGCGGGGATTGCTTTAAATACTCAATTCCAAAAACAATTGGTGTTTTGATTGTCTTGAGGATTTTGGCGATCGCCTCTGGTTCGTTAGCCTATAGAACCCATTTGGCATCTTAGGAAGCTTTAGCAAGGCGCTTAAGCATAAACCTGATAAAGCAAAGATGAATTCTCGCATTAGCGTTGTCTAAAGTTCTGTCAAAGTTTTTGACCAGACTTTTACAACGATCCATCCAAACATTGGAACGTTCCACAATCCAACGCATAGGAATGACGACAAAACCAGATATGCCCAAAGTCTTCTTCTCCAAAGCTTCTTGTAGTTCCTTTGATTAGGTGATTTCAGCGCATTAGATAGGGCGATTTCAGTTCTTTTTGATCATCTTTGAAATTACAGATATCAGTTTCTGAGCGATAGATATATTCAACTTCTTCATCGGATAACACTAATTCTAAATAGAGTTCTCCTATCCATCCACGAATCTTACTGAGTTGAAAGAAAAGCAGAAACTGTTGCTCGCTCAGTAATTCTTGGGTTCTAGCTATTTGTATAGGTGTCATAGAAGTCCCCCTCAGTTCGCATTTCAATTCTGGACATCACTATTATCATGGCGATCGCTAAATCCGTTGGTGATTCAAACAATAGGCAATTAACGATCTCCAACACTCAAAATGACGATGGCAATTACAACAATCAACGATCTGGGTCATTCATGAACAGTGATCTCTCCACATTAAACAGGCTGCACTGTCCAAAAAAATTCTTCGTTTTTTATAAAAATAAACTCAGTTAACCTAATACAATCTTTTAATAGCTGATTTTACTTGGCAAGAAAAATGCACCTTATTCCCCAAACCCTTTTTTTGCAAGGGCAAGGGGAGACAGAGTTTTTCTTATTCCCCGATCCTTATATACCAATTCACAAAGATGTGCCAAAACTTTTGGGAATTAAAAAATAAACCCATTAAGGGTTTTAAAATCACAAAATGACAACGCCATTTTGTGATTTGGTATAACAAGGAGAAGGGCAAGAGATCAGGTGTTTAGCAACTACCAGATAAAATCAGTTAAAGGGCTATACGGAATTGAGATATTAGGTACGGCAATATGTTGAGAATTCCTGTGATTTTTCGTCAACACAAATCTATTTGGAAAACCTGTATTAATTGCCTTGGCATCGCCATAGTTGCAGCAGGTTACTATGGACTTGCCGAAATTTGTCGCCACCTCGCTTCTACGCCTCAAGATGTCACACCTGTTTGGTTTCCCGATGGATTTGCCTCCGCCGCTATTTTGCTATTTGGCGATCGCTTACTCCTTGGGGTCTTGATTGGTTCTTTCTTAGCAAATATTTGGGCTTTTCTGAAAACCGATACTACTTTACATTTGCTGCAATCTATAGCCCAAGTCATGATCATTGCGATCGGGACAACTACAGGAATTGGCTTGGGTAGTTATCTGTTGCGTCGGGCGATCGGTCGAGAAAGTCCACTTAGAAATTTTCGGAATGTCGCCCAGTTTTTTGGGTTTACAGCGCTAATGGGAACGATGGTGAATGCCACCGCAGGTGTAACAGCCCTATGCTTAGGCGGCACGATTGCTTGGTCTGGGTATCCAAATGTTTGGCTAACTTGGTGGGTGTCCAATGTGACAGGTATTTTTGTATTAACGCCGACTCTCTTAAGTTGGAGTGAGATTACTCGCTATAAACTTATCCACTTCTATCGCAAAACTAAGCCTTTACATCTTTTTGAAGCATTGGTAATGTTGTTCACTGTAGTGGCGATCGCCCAAATATCCTTTGCTGGTAATTATCCCATTGAATACTTGATTATTCCCTGCTTAGTCTGGGTGACTTTTCGTTTTGGTCATTTTGCCGCCACTAATTTGATCCTCTTGATTGCCATAATTGCTATTGTCGGTACACTCAAAGGCTCAGGATCATTCGCGAGAGATAATATTAATGAATCCTTACTGTTATTACAAAGTTTTATTGTCGCGACTGTTTCATTTACATTAATTTTGTCAGGAACGATTAATGAACAGAGGCGCAATAGCAATCATTTAAAAAAGTCCCAAATCGAACTACTTCAGAAATCACAACTTCTCACTGAGAGCAATCAGGAACTTATCCAAGCCAAACAATTAGCCGAATCTGCAAATCGTTCAAAAAGTCACTTTTTGACTAGTATGAGCCATGAGTTACGCACCCCACTCAATGCAATTATTGGTGTCACCCAATTGCTTCAGGAGGAAGAGAGTAATTTACCGCAACAAAAAGAAGATTTACAGATTATTTATAATGCTGGATTCCATTTATTAGCTTTAATTGAAGATATTCTCGACATTTCCAAAATCGAAGCAGGTAAAATGGAAATTCAACCGATGGATTGTCAATTTTTACAACTGTTACAGGGAGTGAGTGAGAGTTTTCGAGTTTTAGCAAATAAAAAAGGTATAGACTTAATTTGTAAATTTACACCCGATCTACCCCAGATCGTACATACAGATGCTAAGAGATTGCGGCAGATTCTCTTTAATTTGCTAGGTAATGCTTTGAAATTTACAGACAAAGGCTCAGTGACTTTTGAAGTCAGCAAAATCACTAATCAAGAGTTGATTGTGGATCTCGTCTCTTCTGTCCACATCAATACCATCACCTGTTCTTCCCATACCATAGCGCCTACATCTGAAGTTGTATATGTGCTATTTGCGATCACCGATACAGGTGTAGGGATTGACTCTGAGAAAATGAGCAAAATCTTTTTACCCTTTGAGCAAGTGGGAGAGAATAAGTTTAAATCTCAAGGTACAGGGTTAGGCTTAGCCATTAGTCAAAAAATTGCTCAGTTTTTGGGTGGTGAAATTAATGTAACTAGTGAATTAGGTGTGGGTAGCTGTTTTAATTTACGATTACCATTTGAAGTTGTTGAGCCTATGAGCTATGGGGAAATTGATCATGATACTCACGAATATTTATTGTCAGGAAATTCTGCTCAAGCGATCAATTCGCATCATGGTTTTGATACCAAGCTAGCCCAGAAATATCCTTTAAAAATTTTACTTGCCGAAGATAATCTTGTGAATCAGAAAGTTGCTTCACGAATGTTTCAAAGATTGGGCTACATCGTCGATATTGCGAATAATGGTCTGGAAGTAATTGAAATGCTGCGATCGCGTACTTATGATCTGGTATTTATGGATATTCAAATGCCTGTAATGGATGGCTTAGAGGCTACAGCCAAGATTTTAGAAGAATGGAACTTTGCTATGCGTCCTCGGATTATTGCGATGACCGCCAATGCTATGCCTAGCGATCGCGAGCAGTGTTTAGCGGCAGGAATGGATGATTTTCTGAGTAAGCCTATCCAAATCGAAAATTTAATTGCCGCCATTAAGCGATCGCAGGTTCATGTCCTGTTATAGAACCCATTTGGTATTTTCCCACAATTACCAATCACTCGAACCTGAAGCGTTGTAATTCCTCTGTACCGTGTAAATTTTCACAATGGTAACATAGTGTTTTTGTTTTTTTTATCTATAGCAACGCAAAAGATAGCTAGAACCCAAAAGATGATTAGCGGTGCTTCGCGCCGCTAATCATCTTTTGGGTTTTATGTCCTAAGCAAAACTTATCATTGCTATATAAGCCCTACTGCATCGAAAATAATTTGATCTAATCAAGGTAAGCTGCAAATAGACCATAGTATTGATCGCGTTAGAAATCAGTAAACCCATGAGCTTAATGCCTAAGCATTTACCGAAAACTGCTGCCCTCCTAAAACATAAAGTCCAAAAGCCCTCTAGACAAACACCTCTGAGGCAATGGTGTTTTTTTGCCAGCTTGACGATCGCTTTACTGTCAGGATGTCAACCAGCACCAACTCCAAGCCCCACAGTCACACCAACCGCGACGGCAACCCCAACAGCCGCAACCACCATCAAAGATAAAGCTCCAGAGGGGATTTTAGAACGGGTGAAAGCTCGTGGGAAGCTAATCTGTGGTGTAAATGGTAAGTTGTCTGGCTTTAGCTACGTTGACGAAAAAGGGGTGTGGAGTGGCTTAGATGTTGACTACTGTCAAGCGATCGCGGCGGCAGTTTTGGGGGATGCCAAAGCGGTTGAGTTTAAACCATTGCTAGCCAAGGATCGCTTTACGGCGATTCAAAGTGGGGAAGTCGATGTCTTGATGCGAAATACGACCCGCACGTTAACCCGTGATGTCGCCACGAATATTTCCTTTGCGCCCACAACTTTTTTTGATGGTCAGGGGGTGATGCTCAGGATTGGGGCAAAGCCTAATACTGCGACAAGTTCGCCCAGTCCTGCAACTACTGCGTCGCCAACGCCAACGCCAACGCCTTCAGCATCTCCTAGTCCTACCAGCAGTCCTGCTACCGATAAAGATAGTGGCAAGCAAACACCTAAAACTAGTGAAGAATTGGCGATCGCCCTCAAAGAACTCACCGACAAAAAAATCTGTGTGGAAACAGGAATCAACGCCACAAATCTGGAATCTACATTTAAAGAAGCAAATATAGCGATCGAGACGATCATCTTGCCCGATCTCGATGAAGTCTTGAATGCTTATTCAAAAGGTGATTGCGAAGCAATTTCTTCAGAAAAATCACAACTTGCAGCATGGAGAAGTAAGTTACCTCGCCCAGCCGATCACAAAATTCTCGATCTGAGTTTATCGAGGGAACCACTTAGCCCTGCCCTAGTTGGCAATGACGATCGCTGGCGGGATGTGGTGACATGGATAATTTATGCCACTTTCTACGCCGATGAATTGGGTATTAATATGAATAATTACACCATTTTTAAAGACACTAAAAATCCTGAAGTGGCGAGATTTCTTGGCACATCCGACTCTTTGGGCATTGAGTTGGGACTTGCTCCAGACTGGACTACCCAAATCCTTAAGCAGGTGGGCAATTACAGTGATATCTACAATCGCAATCTCGCGCCCCTAGATATTCCCCGTGGTTTAAATCGCACTTGGAAGCAAGGTGGGTTGCTCTACTCGATGCCATTTCGTTAAATGCGGCAGTAAATGCAGAGGTATTTATGTTTCAAACTGCGACTAGGGAAATTACCTTTGAAGAGTTTCTCGATTGGTATCCCGATGGCTATGGGCGTTATGAACTTTATGATGGAGCGATCGTCGAAATGCAGCCTACAGGAACCCATGAACAAGTAGGCGGCTTTACTGCTGCAAAATTAGCAGTAGAGATTGATCTCTACTCCATGGATTGCTTCATTCCCCGTCAAGCCTTTGTGAAACCAATGGATTCCCATCGGTCGGGTTATATCCCTGATGTGATCGTCCTCAATCAAGCAGCTTTAGAATTTGAACCTATGTGGAAAAAACGTTCCACCATTACTAAAGGCGAAACCATCAGGCTGGCGATTGAGGTAGTTAGTACCAACTGGCAAGATGACTATTTAACGAAACTGCGGGACTATGAAGCTTTAAATATTCCTGAATATTGGATTATTGATTATCTAGGCTTGGGTGGGCGACGCTATATCGGGTTTCCAAAACAGCCAACCTTATCGATTTATAGTCTTGTCGATGGAGAATATGAAGTACAACAATTTCGAGGTGGCGATCGCTTGAGATCGATCGCTTTTCCACAGCTAACGTTAACCGCAGAGCAAATTTTTAATTCGGGTAAAGATTTTTGATTTTTGACGGTGCGGCGCAGCCGCGCCATCAAAAATCTCGTAGTGATTTTTTAAGGTGTAAACAAATGTCGTTTATCATTTCCGCGATCGCGTCACTCGTCTCGATATTGGTGTTTTTTAATAACAAAAAAATTGTTGATAATCGTATTGCCCAACTGGTGATTCAGGCGATCGCAGGATTAATTGCTTTAGTCACTACGATCAATGCATTGAGTCGATTGATAATTGTGATTCCTGCGGGAAATGTTGGTGTGGAAGATTTTCAGGGTAAGGTCAGCGATCGCAGCTTAACCGCAGGGCTACATGTGATTAATCCCTTTGCGGATGTGGTGCAGTTTTCTGTGCGATTACGTGATCTCAAAGAAGAAATTGGCGCAACCTCTAAGGAAGGCTTGGCTTTGGGGATTGATGTCAGCATTCAATATCGAATTGATCCTGCTAAAGCACCAAGTATTTACCTAAATATCGGCACTGAAGAAAGTGAAATTGTGATTTCACGATTTCGGTCGATTTCTCGCGAAATTGTGGCTGGATATTCTGCCGAAGATGTTTATGCCACTAAGCGCGAAGAAGTTAGTCTAAAACTTGCCGAAAAATTGCGATCGCAACTTGCGCCGATTGGTTTCATTGTCGATGAAGCTTTATTACGAAATGTAAAAGTGCCTGAAACTTTGCAAGCAGCCATTCAGCAACGCCTCAAAGCTGAGCAAGAGAATTTGCAAATGAAATTTGTCTTAGAAAAAGAGAAGCAAGAAGCCGATCGCAAACGAATCGAGGCAAAGGGTAGCGCCGATGCTCAAAAGATCTTGGCGGAAGGACTTACTCCCGCTGTGTTGCAACTAAGGCAAATTGAAGCTACTGAAAAACTAGCGCAATCTCAAAACTCTAAATTAGTAATTCTTGGCAATGGTCAAAACACACCTTTAATTTTGCCACTTGATCGTGAAGCTACTAGAGCTATTGCGCCAGCACCATAATCCCAAAGAAAAAATGGCTGCGCCATTTTTTTTCTTTTAAAACCCAAGAATTGGTGGTGCGGCGCTTCGCGCCGCACCACCAATTCTTGGGTTTTAACACCCAAAAGCAAGCCGTAAGAGATTTTTTAAAAGTGTTGCAAAGCAACACTTTTAAAAAATCTCTTACGGCTTGCTTGAGATTGCTGATGGCTGAGGTTACTCAAACTGTTAAAATTTTTGCAAGGTTTAATAAAATTCTTTACAGTTTTAGTCAGAAAACGCAGACAGGATCGCAAAACGTGAGAATTGCAGTAGATGCGATGGGTGGGGACTTTGCCCCACGCGAAATAATCGAAGGAGCAATATTAGCTCAAGCCCAATTGGGTGTAGATATCGCGCTAGTGGGAGATCGCGACATTCTCGCTAATTACCTCAAGCAACATAACTATCAAGAAAGCGATCACCTTGAGATCGTGCCGTCAGAAGGGATCATCGAAATGGATGATGAACCTCTAGAAGGATTGCGCCGCAAGCCCAACTCCTCGATCGCCGTTGCCATGAACTTAGTTAAGCGCAAGCAAGCTGACGCTGTAGTTTCGGCAGGACATTCTGGGGCAGCTATGGCAGCGGCTCTCTTGCGTTTAGGACGTTTGTCAGGTGTAGATCGACCAGCGATCGGCGCACTATTTCCTACACAGGTTGCCCATAAACCCGTACTGCTGCTCGATGTCGGAGCAAATGTGGACTGTCGTCCCAAATTTTTAGAGCAGTTTGCCATCATGGGATCGCTCTATAGCCAATATGCGATCGGCATTAAAGAGCCAAAGGTTGGTTTGCTCAATATCGGTGAAGAAGCCTGTAAGGGCAACGAACTCGCGATTCGCGTTCACCAAGCGCTCCAAGATAATCCCCAAATTACCTTCGCAGGCAATGCTGAAGGGCGTGACATTCTTAAAGGTCAGTTTGATGTGATTGTTTGTGACGGTTTTGCAGGCAATATTGTCCTCAAATTTGCTGAAGGTGTGGGTAATGCCGTCATGCAAATTCTGAAGGAAGAATTGCCTAAAGGTTGGCGGGGCAAGCTGGGCGCATTAATCTTGAAACCTAATCTCAAAAAGGTGAAAGAGCGCATTGATGCCGATGAGTATGGTGGAGCTTTATTGCTCGGTGTGGCAGGTATCTGTGTGATCAGTCATGGTAGCTCCAACGCTGTGAGTATTCGTAACGCCATCCGTGTTGCCAAGGATGCTGTCGATAATGGCGTACTAGATCGCATTCGTGGTCAAATCAAGCCCAAGGTATCTGTCCCTGCAGACGACACGCCTGATGATCCACCAACTTAGCGCCCCTTTCGCGATCGGCTAAATTTCTCTATTTTTGTGGAAATGTTTTCTTAGCGAATATTTCCATGAAAATAGAAGTTTTATACCAAAACTCAAACTGGCTACGCCATTTTAAGTTTTGAAAACCCTTACTAGATTGGGGTTTTAATTCACAAAATTGTTGTCACACTTTCGTGAATTGGTATTACTTCAGCGCAAAGCGCTGTAACACTTTTTATTCAGCCTTTATTCAGCTATTCAGACTAAATACAGCCAATGACTAATATTGAATCTTTTCTCGTCGGAGTGCGTTTTGTCGGAAGCGGTTCCGCAGTACCAGATCGCGTACTTAGCAATCACGATCTCGCGCAGATGGTCGATACCACTGACGAGTGGATTGCTTCGCGTACAGGTATCAGAGAGCGTCACATTGCGGACGGCGAGAATGATTCGGTAGCAAATCTAGCAGCACAAGCAGGGAGAAAGGCGATCGCTGCCGCAGGACTGACACCTGAAGATATTGACCTGATTATTTTGTCCACCTCAACCAGTGACGACTTGTTTGGGACAGCAGCCAGAGTTCAAAAAATCTTGGGAGCCGAACGAGCCGTTGCCTTTGATCTAGTGGCTGCATGTTCAGGATTTGTATTTGGCGTAGTCACAGCTTCGCAATATATCCGCACAGGAGTTTATAAAAATGTCTTGTTGATCGGTGCAGATGTGCTTTCGCGTTGGGTCGATTGGCAAGATCGTCGCACTTGTATTTTGTTTGGTGATGGCGCAGGAGCTGTCGTTTTGCAAGCTAGCAGTGAAAGTAAGCCCCAAGATCATCTCTTAGGTTTCGAGATGCGAAGTGATGGCAAGGGTAATGATTTACTCAATATCAATTATTTGGGGCGTAGCACCTTTGAACCCATCAGTATGAATGGTCAGGAAGTCTATCGGTTTGCAGTACGGCGCGTTCCTGAAGTGATCGAAAAATCCTTGCACTATGCTCATCTGGAAGTTCATGATCTCGATTGGCTAATTCTGCACCAAGCCAATCAGCGCATTATTGATGCTGTAGTCAACCGTTTTGGCATCGATCCCGCGAAGGCTGTCAGCAATATGGGTAAATATGGCAATACTTCCGCCGCCTCAATCCCGATCGCCCTTGATGAGTGGGTACAGGCGGGCAAAATTCAACCCGATCATTTAATTGCGATCGCAGGTTTTGGTGCAGGCTTAAGCTGGGGTTCAGCAGTCTTGCGTTGGGGATAGCCAAAAGGATTGCAAAGCAATCCTTTTGGCTATACTCTCAGGCGATTTTTGGGAATCCATTTGCTTAACCCTGTCAAGCGATCGCGCCAAGTCACGCAGTCTTGTACCTCTTCGGGCAAAAGGCTTGCCATATACCTTAGTTCTGCATCAGAGAGCGGCGATCGCCCACAGAAAAAGGGATGTCTGGGCTTACGACTACAATAACCAAAAAAGATTGCTGATCGATCAAATTTAGTAGGTGGCTTACCTCGATGATAGTATCGTGCCGTGTCCACAAAGATTACCGTTCCTGCCTTACCCGTGCAGGTTTTATACCAATTTTCCTGCATATGTTCGGGTAACATCTCCTGAATTTCATGATGAAAAGCCGTTTTGTAACGGCGTATAGATTTAGCTTTCAAGGTTCTGCATAGAAACTCATTTGCGTCAGGA
The DNA here is from genome assembly GCF_002251945.1 of Pseudanabaena sp. SR411. Lineage (GTDB taxonomy): Bacteria > Cyanobacteriota > Cyanobacteriia > Pseudanabaenales > Pseudanabaenaceae > Pseudanabaena. The sequence continues at coordinate 13,089 of NZ_NDHW01000179.1, read as the reverse complement.
GTGACACATTCAAAGGGACCACCATCTTCATTCACATCATTGATGTAAACGCCGACTTTGATCATTTGCCAATCTTCTTTGTCCCGATGCCACTTACGAGGACCAGATTCTCTGCCATCTGAAAGACTGTAGTAGTAGGACAAGCCATCATAGGCAACGGGTAACTTGAGATAGTTCTCAATAATGCGTAACAGCTTGGCATCTGCGCCCCATAAGAATAGCTCTGGATAACGCATAATCTGCTCTGCACTAATGTTGAGCGTGTGCTTGCCCCTATACAAAGGGTTTTGGGCATTGGATTGAAGTTCTTGCGAGATATTTTCAGCAGCACGAAAAAAGCGATCGCTATTAGGAATTGCTAAATCATCCAAAGTTGCCATCGCAACTCCATATTTTTCTAGCTCTTGGACAATTTTTCGCTCTTCAGATGTCGGTCTATTGAGTAAGGGTTGATATTCTTGGATAAATCTTTGATAGCGCGGATACAGTACCCTCTGCTCAATCACATCAAGATTGCTAATAAATAAGGCGATATCCGAAGGAGTGCTGACTGCTCGTTGCCATAGTTTATCTATGGATTGATAAGCCTGAGATATGATTTTTTGATACATCCGAATAAAACCTTGGCAATGATCATTTAATCCACATGTCTCAGATTTTACGGAAGACTGACAAAATCGTAAAAAGTTTCTATTTTTATGATCTTAAAATTCTATAAAGACTTTAAACTATAACTTACCAAACCGCTATTTTATTTTATTTTATTTTTAGATTTCACGCTGTGACTATCGCTATTTGCAGCACTTTGTGCTGCAAATTAAACTCCAAAAGACTAGCTGTAGCGCTTCGCTCCGCCTTTAATCTTTTGGAGTCAAGCTAGCCAAGTTAAGATTTCATGATTGACGCGCTCAGGATGATCATCATGGGCGCAATGCCCCAGTCCTTCCAAATACATTAAAGTCGCATTAGGCGCATACTTCACTAATCGCTTACCTTCAGACGGTGGAATTAAGCGATCGCAACTTCCCCATAGAATTAACAATGGAACTTGTAATTGAGAAAGAGCTTGAGTTAAGCTGGGCGAATAATTGGGTTGATTAATGCTTCGATTGAGACGGAGAAAAGCTTCAGCAGCTTGGCGATCGCGCGCAGGTTTAGCAATAATTTCTACCAATTGATCATCCACCCGACGGCGATCGCAATAGACAATTCCCTTCAGCACTAAACGAATCGCAAAGGGTTGGCGCACTAAATGGAATAGCGGTTTAACTAGAAATGCAGAAACGATCGCCTTAACCGTGCGTTCAATTGGCTGTAATGCTTTCGGAACCATATCGTTAAAAGCATCGATATCAGGCAAGCTGATGACGACTACTCCTGAGGCAATTTCGGGATGATGACTAGCCGCGATCGCCGCAACCAGAGAACCAATTGAGTTACCAATGATCACCATTGGCACATTAATAAACTTCTGCCAAAACTGAAAAACCTGCTCTACCCATAGATGAATCGAATAGCGCGTCGGTGGTTTCTCTGAGCCGCCAAAGCCTAATAAATCAATTGCATAGACCGTATGATTTTCCGCCAAAGCAGGAATATTGCTACGCCAATGATCGATCGCTGCCCCAAATCCATGAATTAGTAAAATTGGTGGCTTATTGGGATCAGAATTCCTTGATCGACAAAAGCCGTAACGCGATCGCCATCCTCGAAAATACCAGTCGCGATATTGCATTCCATTAGCCATGTTGATCACTTTAAATATTTTTGCGAACAATACTTAAATGATAAAGGCTCGCAAAGCGAGCCTTTATCATTTATTCGCCTTTTGCACGAACCAAACGACCGTCACTGGTGACATGCAATCCGCATTCTTGATTACTCATCTCCCACCACCAACGACCAGCGCGAAGATCTTCACCCGCTTGGACGGCTCTCGTACAAGGCGCACAACCAATGCTAGGGAAGTTCTGATCATGTAGGGCATTATAGGGAACCTCATTGGCATGAATGTATTCCCAAACTTGATCATTTGTCCAATCAATCAAAGGATTGATCTTCGCAATGTTGCGATCGCTATCTAGCTCAACAGTCTCCATTGTGGAACGGTTAGCGGTTTGGTCACGACGTAGCCCTGTAATCCAAGCATCTAGCCCTTTAGTCGCACGACCAAGAGGCTCTACCTTGCGAATGTAACAACATTGCTTGCGATTTTCTACGCTGTCATAAAACAGATTAATTCCCTTAGCACTAACCATCTTCTCCACGTCTTCAGCCTGTGGAAACATGATTCGCAATTGGAGTTGAGGATATTTTTGTTGGACTTTGGCAATTACTTCATAGGTTTCAGCATTCAATCGACCTGTATCAAGGGTGAACACATCGGCATCGGGCTTGATTTTGGCGATCATATCGATCAAGGCGACATCTTCGGCTCCAAAGCTCGAAGCTAGTGAGATCTTTTCATAGTTACCGAGCGCCCATGTGAGTACTTCTTGAGGGGTTTTGCCCTTGAGTTGAGCGGCGGCGCTGTCAATGTCTGTTTGTAAGGTCATTAGTTACTTGGTGAATGCGCTGACTTAAAAAATATTAGAACTTACGCAAAACGCTTTGAAAGTCTCATTTCACGGTAAAGGCAATTCATGCATTGCCTTTACATTTAGTCCTTTAGCGTAAGTCCTAACCATAATTTTACTATAGTGGTTTTCATTTTACCTAAGGCAAAATGAAAACCGCAAATCCTTGCTGTAGTTTAAATAAAAACCATTGGCTTATTCTTAAATGGCGCAAAAGCTTCCGCATCAAAGCGGTAGAGACTGGCGGGACGACCTGCACCCCTTGAGGTTTTGATACCAGTATCGCTGAGAAATCCTAGCTTGAGTAAGCGAGTACGAAAGTTAGAATAGTCAGAAAAATTTTCTCCAAGCACAGTTGTATAGAGTTGATAGAGATCGCTGAGCGTAAAGGCTTCGGGCAAGACATCAAAGGCGACAGGACTGTATTCAAGCTTGTTACGAAGGCGGCGATGTCCGTATTCGAGAATGCGATTGTGATCAAAGGCGAGTTCGGGAACCTGCTTAACGGGATACCATGCAATTCCACTGACTCCATCGGCAATTAGTTCCGCTTGAGAAAATGGAACTAAAGCAAAATAACTAACGGATAGATAACGCACTGCATAGCTATCAGGAGCTTCACGAGGATCGCGTCCAATATCGCCAAAGGTGAAGAGTTGTTCGAGATAAAGATTTTTAGCGCGAATTTTTTCGGAGAGGATGCGATAGGCCGATTCTTCGAGAGATTCACCTTGACGCACGAGAGTCCCTGGTAAGCACCAGCGATCGCGGTATGGTTCATGTTGGCGCATCACCAGTAGCACCAATAGACGATTCTGCTCGGTATCTACGGAAAAAATCACGTTGTCAACACCGACCTTAAAATCTGCTAAGGGTTTGGGGGCTATGGGGCGGGACTTTTCGGCCATGCGTAAAGCGACTCTCGTTGGATATATGCTGCGACTGTGGGTATTATGACTGAACTGTTGCCATTGTTGCGATAGTCTGACGAAGAAACGTTAGGTATTGAGGTGGATTCAGGGGCGATCGCAACTTCAGTACCCATATTCACAAGTCGCTCGATATCCGACTCTGCAATGGTCACACCTTGACGGGGAACGACTAGCAGTTTGACTTGATGTAACAAATCTGGGGCGCGATACCATGTGGGCAGTTGGGTTACAAGGTCGCCGCCGATAACAAGGGTAAAATTTGCATGGGGCAAAAGTTCTTTGGCTTTCTCGACAGTGTTAATCGTGCGCGGATCACTCAGTTCGGGATGCAAGCCAATCGTTTGAGCAGGTGGTTGGATCGCGGCGATGGTTAGCGCCATCATGGTAAGGCGATCGCTGAGGCTTGCTTGATGAGTTTTGAATGGGTTATCGGATACCCAAACTAATACGCGATCGTAATGATTATCCAACCATTGCAAGATCTGTTGATGTCCAATGCTCGGCGGATCGGCGCTAGTTCCAAAAAGAGCGATGTTCATTAATTTTCCAACTCTATTCTTCATCATCCATTTCAGTCTGATTATTAATCAGTAAGTCTAAAATACGACGATTTTCAGTTTGTAATCCCTTAAGAATACGTTGATGACGATCTAGTTGCTTTTGCTGTTTGGCTATTACTTCTAAAACTGCATTTCTTTCTTCTTGATCCATAACCATTTGCTGCAACATAGCCTCAATTGCTCTTGCATTGGAGTTGGCAATTGATTGAGTCTTTTCAAGGTCTGCTTCAATTCGATCTAGTCTTTCACTCATGGCAGATGTTTTTTATTGATTTTGAATTCTAACTGATATTACGTGGAAGGAGTTCCTGCAATGGCGTAAGTCTGTGGCTGGCACGGGGCAAGGCTCCTACAAGATTTCATTTTTTTTAGGTAGGAGCAATTCATGAATTGTCCCTAAATCTCGTCATCTTGAGTAAGTCCTAATCTATAATTTATGTAAGTTCTCTTTTAATGCGGCTGATTTCGCTTTTCAGTTCATCAGCATAACGCCATACAAAACCACCATATATCATTTCGCCGTCAGGATCAGCAAGAAAAACATGATCTCCTCCAACGCCTCTACTTGTCCAAGTCCTCAGTTGACTTCCATCTTGCAGTGAGAACTTCAGTGAAGAATGTTTGAATAGACTTGTTCGGCTAGGAGTCATATCTGATACATTGTCTAATATTTCGATAGCTTTTTCTATGGTCAACGAACAATATTTAGAAGTGGTCTCGCATTCTGTGACATCATTTAATAATCCACGAGCAGCCACGTTAAACAAGTCCCACATTTTATTGCTTTCCTTTATTATTAATTTAACCTTATCGGATATTAAAGCATTTTGAAGGTAGAATTACGTTCGATACAGTAGCTTATATGGATTCAAAAAACTCTGACTCGATATTTTTAACTGACTTAGCCCAAAAGATTCCCAGTGATTACTCCAGTATTTTGGTGCAACCTTAGCCAAAGCTTAGGCAAACTGCACAAGCTTCGGCGAGGTCAGCGTTAATACTTTCATTATCTGCACCTGTTGCATAACCTAGATTGATTGACCCAGCATGACGGCGAAACCTTTGGCGTGCTGCTTGTTTTTCAGCTTCGTTTTGTAATTTGGGTTTGATTAGTTGATTATGTTCTTTGAGGGAAGCGATCGCCCATTCGGTGATGGTTATACCTGCAAGTTCAGCGCGTTGTCTGATTTCGGCGTAGTCGGTATCGCTAAGTTTTTGACCAGACTTTTACAACGATCCATCCAAGCATTGGAACGTTCCACAATCCAACGCATAGAAATGACGACAAAACCAGATATGCCCAAAGTCTTCTTCTCCAACTTAGACATTTTCGGTGCAACCTTAAGAGCGTGTTTGAGAAGTTTTGCTTTAGCCCCCCTAGCCCCCCAATTCTGGGGGGAACCAGATTCAAGTCCCCCAGAATTGGGGGATTTAGGGGGCTAAAACATTGGCTTTAGCTAAAAACTGCATGTATATTAACTTCTCAAACACGCTCTAAACCTGATCTTGGTCATAATCTGCGGATAAATCTCTTCTAAAGCAGGGATTAGTTTGTCAGGATGATAGTCATGATCAACCATGACAGTTATCTTGGGAATGTTCACGGGTTTGGATTTAAAGTAATCAATGTTTTGAGCAAACATTTCAATCAAAGCCTTGTCATCGGACAGACTTGCCTTAGTGCAAAGCGTAAGGAATGACAAACCGAGAGAATCCACACCGAGGTTTTTCTTGATCCCATTTGTGGCTTTGTAGGAACAGATACATTTGGAATCTATGCTTGCATTACAGGTGTTTTTAGTGACTTGTGAATCGACGATGATTAAGGTTGTCCACTTAGGCTTTTTTTCGGCTTTTCCTCTCACCTGTTCGTGTAATGCGGTCATGATTTCCCTTAGTACCCCTGACTCTCGCCATTGCTTGTAATGCCAATACACTGTGAAGTATGGGGGTAAATCCTTGGGTAAGTCTGCCCAATTACATCCTTGCTTGAGTTGATAAAGTATGCCATCTAATATTTGACGTTTTGTCCATTTTGGCGGACAAGTTTTCTTTTTTCTCGGCTACAGAGGTTCGATAATCTCCCACTCTTTATCACTTAGTCTGCTGCTATATTCCATTTTTGCCCCCTTTTCTTACTCTTCCTAAGATACCAAATGCGTTCTATAAATACTCTCTAACACCAATTCACAAAAGTATGAGGGACTTTTGTGAATTAAAAACTAAGCCCAGTAATGGTAAAAAACACAAAATGGTGTAGCCATTTCGTGTTTTGGTGTAAATTACGGTAATTTGACGGGTATATAAATGATATATTCAGGTTAGAGCATTAAATTTTCTTAAATCAAGGATCTGCTTGCATGACACTCCTCACTCTTTTTCCACAATGTCAAGACTTACAAGCACAGGTTGAAGCGATCTTACAACTTTTGCAACAGGAGCCAAATTTGCGATCGCAGCAGGATGGCAGCATTGTTCAGGCTTCGCTTAGAAAAGCGATCGCACCAACCTTTGAGATTGTATTTGCGGGGGCTTTTAGCGCGGGTAAATCAATGTTGATTAATGCACTGTTAGAGAGGGAATTGCTCTACAGTGCTGAAGGACATGCTACGGGGACGGAATGCAAAATTGCCTTTGCGAAAACTGGGGAAGAACGGGTTGTATTAACTTTCTTGAGTGAAGTGGAAGTCCGTGAACAAGTACAAGCGCTGTCTCAACTAATTGGACAGGTTGCACCGATGAATATTAATCAACCTGAAGCACTCAAACAGTTACAAACTTTAGCTCTTAGTGTAATTGAGCAAGAAGGTGGTAAGAGCAAATCCAAACGTGCCAAGGATGCTGATGCACTAAACCTATTGCTCGAAGGATTTACAAATAATCGCGATCGCATTAGTTCGACAGCCAATGCGACCTACTCAATGGAACAGTTTGGTTTTGACAATCTCAAAAAAGCCGCTGACTATGCAAGGCGAGGAGCCAATAGTGCAGTTCTCAAACGAGTGGAATATTATTGCAATCATCCCCTTTTACAAGATGGCAATGTGATTATCGACACCCCTGGGATCGATGCACCTGTTAAGAAAGATGCGGCTTTAACTTTTGATAAAATTGAGCATCCTGATACTTCGGCAGTAGTATTTGTGCTCAAGACCGCAGCTACTGGGGAAATGACTTCTGAAGAAACAGAACTGAGCGAAAAAATGCAGGGTAATGCAGGAATTCGCGATCGAGTTTTCTATGTATTCAATCGCATTGATGAGACTTGGACGAACGATCAATTGCGCGATCGCCTCAATCACACGATTTCGAGCCAATTTCGCAATAGTTCAAAAATCTATAAAACTAGTGGATTGCTGGGTTTCTATGGCAGTCAACTCAAAAACACAAGTATTAGCGATCGCTTTGGTTTGGACTCATTATTTGCTGAAAGCGTTAAGTCAGTAGGCGGCGAAGAAGGCACACCACAATTTGTCAATGAATTTAACAGCTATTGTTTAGTTTCTGGCAAACTGGACATTACTAAGTTTCCAATTCCCTACAGCGTTTTGGAAACCAATGTTAAGAATGAGAAGTATGTACGCTTGCTCAGTCATTCGGGAACAGGACTAATCGAGCAACTGATTAAGGATAGCGGCATCGAAGAGTTTCGCACCGCGATTACACGCTATTTGACCACTGAGAAGCGCCCATTGCTGTTTGCCGATCTTGCTGATGATTTGCAACCGATTTGTATTGCCCTGCGCCAGTCCTATCTCGAAGCATGGCTAAAGCTGGAAAGTCAACCTCGCGATATTGAAGCGATCAAGTCCCAAGAATTGCAGAAACTCAGTCAAGACTTGAAACAAATTGGCGATCGCCTACGTGAGCATATTGCTCAAGAAGTAAATGTTTCAGTTGCTAGCGATCGCAATGAACTTTTAGAGGCAGATTATCTGAAGCTAAAAACCAAGATGGTCAGGCGTTTGGATGAACTGATTGTCAGTTTCTCAGTTGCCATGGTGCATCAACGCGCTCAAGCTAGCCATCGTCGTAACTCTGTAGTTCCTGTGATGGGAATTTTAACTGAGGGCTTCTATTTCTTGGCAAATGAGCTAGAGGACGTGTTGGTGGAATGCTCTAGAGAACTCATTGCTAATTTCTTCCAAAACATGATTGAACAGATTAAAAAAGCTGACTATTATCGCGAACTCTATCGCTTGCTCGGCAATGATGGCGAGACAGAGAGTTATCTCCAAAGTGTGATGGTCAAAGCATCTGAGGCTTTGGTCAATGAAGCTAAAACTGAATGCGATCGCTATGTGCGTGAACGTCCAACTTTCTATGCAGATGGGACTGTAGGCTTTTGGCAATTGCAACAAACCTTACAGCAAGCCTGTCGCGGTTACGACTATCAGAGTATTATCGAGTCTGAACCCGCTATCCGTCAACTGCTCAAGCTCGATTTTGAGTACAAAGTCAAAGACACGGTAATTCGCACTTTCCGTCAGACAATTAATCAAACTCTAAATACTCATTTACTCGGTGGTGCGGATAAGCAAGCAGATAAAATTTTGCAGCAATACGATCGCGCCCGTGAGTATCTCGCTCAAACTCTTGAGAAAGAAGCTCAATCCAAGGTTGATAATAATCGCCGTTTACAAGGTGAGGTAAAACAAAATATTGATGCCTATAATGCCGCAGTTTCAAATATTAATCAGTGTTTAGAAGCAATGCAATTGACTCGTAAGAAGTTGCCAATTATCAGTGAGTCTGACTTGTTGGTTACAACAGTGATCGCTGAGACAATTGATACAGAGTCTTCTGTCGTTGATGAAGTGGAAGACACAGAAGCATAATAAACGAAAATCTAAAATAATACCAATTTCCAAAAGTGTCGTCACACTTTTGGAAATTAAAAAAACAAATCCAGTAAGAGCGTGTTTGAGAAGTTTTGCTTTAGCCCACTAGCCCCCCAGAATTGGGGGGGAACCAGATTCAAGTCCCCAGAATTGGTGGATTTAGGGGGGGATAAAACATTGGTTTTAGCTAAAAACTGCGTGTATCAAACACGCTCTAAGGGTTTTAAAAACACAAAATGGCTAAGCCATTTTGTGTTTTGGTGTAAGTCTCGATTGGTGAAAAAGATTGATCAAATTAGCCAAGATAAGCAAAGGGAAACTCTTGATATTTTGGCTGAAATCTTTGCAGCCCACATTCCGCTCGTAATGGAAGCCTAAAAATATTTACAACGAGACAATGAGGGTTTCAGCGATTTCCTGAGAAATTAATGATAGTAATTCCTATTAGTGAATCATTATTTAAATTGTTAAAATAGTGATTCTTTTGGGATTAAAGCCCAAAATACTTGCTGTATAAGGATTTGCTTTCTAAATATTTTTTTCAGTAAAATAAGAGCGGAATGTGGGTTGCAGAATAATTTGTCTTTATTTCATATCGACTAAGACAGGAATTGTCGCTGGTTCAGTAATATTGCGAACTGCTTGAGGCAAAGATTGCACAGAAATACGAGTGCGTTTTGCGATCGCATCTAAATCATCCAAAGACTTCAACAACTCGCCATTGTGCATGATGCATTCTAGAAGTGGCTGCTCGTTTGGTTGAGGAAGTTCAGAAATATGGGTGAGGCGATCACCCTTCACAATTCCATTCTCAAAACTACGCCAGATTTGTTTACGACCTGCGAGCGATTGCTTGCCGCTTGATTTTTTGGAAACAGGAATATTATCAATTTCGACTAATTTATAAACTCCATTTACGGGCGCACCTGTGACTAGTTTTGTGCCAATGCCATAGCCATCAATGGGAGCGTCTAATGATTTGAGTCGAAGAATTTCGGCTTCGTCAATATCGCCACTAGCGAAGATAGCAGCATCGGGAAGTAGTGATTTTACTTCTTTAGAAACTGCGGCAATATCACCAGAATCAATGCGAACTCCTTTTACTTGCATCTCGCCAGATTTGACTTTCTCGGCAAGATTACGGGCAGCAGCGATCGTGTCGAAGGTGTCGATTAATAGAGGACTATTAGGGAAAACCTGATGGAAAGCACTAAAGGCTTGTGCTTCACTTCCTTCTGTCGCATTAAGCGCCATGACCAATGCATGAGCCATTGTGCCGCTTGGTTGTCTGCCAAGTTTGAGAGCCGCCAAAACATTAGAAGTAGCATCCATTCCTGCCGCTAAAGCTGCCCTTGCCGCCCAGAGTGAAGCTTGAGGACTGAAAGCACGTCTTGTACCAAATTCTAAAAGCGTAATGCGATCGCCTGCAACATCGCGCATTCTGGCGGCTCTGGTGGCAATCAAGGTTTGGTAGTTAATCGTGTTTAAGAGATAAGTCTCAACCAGTTGCGCTTGCCAGAGAGGAGCTTCGATTCTTAAAAAAGGCTCATTGGCAAACATCGCCGTTCCCTCGGTTACCGCCCACAGATCGCCTTCAAAACGGAAGTTTTGTAATAATTCCCAAAAGCGGCGATCAGCATTGGCAAATATTCCTGTTGCTTGCAAAGCAGAAATTTGCTCGGAGGTGAAATGAAGATTTTGCAAGTATTCCACGGCTTGGGTGATACCCATTGCAATTAGGTAACCAAATCCTTCGGGAAGGCGACGCACGAATAACTCAAAACTAGCCCGCTTGCGATCGCAACCTTCGCGTACATAACAAGCACCCATTGTCAGTTGATAAAGATCGTTGAGCAGTCCATATTCATCTGTCGCAATATTTAGCGTATTGGATTTCAGGCTCACAGCAGGATTGACAGTTATCGCGCTCATGACTTTAGTGGGGGTAGAGGCTGGTATATTTCTATTATAGTGTTTTTTACCAAAATTGCAAGTATATTTTTTGTTTGATAGGATCTAAATCATGCTTGTAGAAATTACTTTTATCCATATAATCAAGATTTTTGAGTATATAGCAACGCAAGAGATAGCTAGACCCAAAAGATGATTAGCGGCGCGAAGTGCCGCTAATCATCTTTTGGGTTTTATGTTCTAAGCAAAACTTACATTGCTATAGACAAGCTACTTATGAGTAAAAGCAGTTATTTGAAATCCGTAATAATTATAGTGGTTTTAAATTTAAATATTGGTTGTTATTTTCTGCGAGAATATTTTATGAATAGCGACAATAACTTTATGTAAGACCATGAACATCGCATTTATTGGCACTGGTAATGTCGGCGCACCCCTAGCCGATCGCTTACAAAAACTCGGTCATCAAGTCTTCATCGCCGCCCGCGATCCTCAATCTAAGTCAGTTCTAGAAGCCACTAGTCGCAATTCCGCTTTAATAGTCAAATCGCCTTTGGAAGCTGTCCAAGAAGCAGAAATTGTGTTTTTAGCGACTCCTTTTAATTCGATCGAGACTGCGCTTGCTCCTGTGAAATCATTGCTGGATGGCAAAATTTTAGTGGATTGTACTAATCCCGTTGGCGCAAATTTATCGCATGGTCTGCAAAGTCAAACCTCTGGAAGTGAAATCGTTCAAGAATTCGTGCCTAATGCTCATGTGGTCAAGGCTTTCACGATCTACGGTTTTGAGAACTTTGAAGATAGTACCTATGCAGGCTATGGGGATCTCAAACCAGCGATGCTGATTGCTGGTAATGATCAATCCGCTAAAGAGACGGTAAGTTCTCTCTGTTTGCAATTGGGATGGGAACCAGTGGATACAGGTAAATTATCCATGAGCTTGCATCTAGAACATATGACTTTGCTATGGATTCAGATGGCAAGAGTTCAAGGTAAAGGCTCAGGTTTTGTTTGGGCAATGTTACAGCGTTAGCGCGATCGTGATTTCAGTCAACTGTTGGATATCGTTGCTATGTAAACGAATCCGCAAGACGAGGCGATAAACAATCAAATTTGTCGCTAATTTTTTTTGATTATGCGATGATACGTAGATATCGCCACTTGTTTTAGGACAAAATCAAGAATTGATGGATGGCGCGAAGTGCCATCCATCAATTCTTGATTTTTATGTAGTAGTACATTTAGCGACAGATCAATACTCAGATACAACCTGTGTCTGAGTAGGTAAATTTAAGGGGGTTAATGATATGAAGCATACTTACGATTACGAAAAAAAGCCTTCCCAATCCAAGGCTTCGGTCAAACCCAAAGTTTCATTTTTACAAACTAGGGACTTTGCGCCACTTCAAACGAATTTGGATAAAAAAGATACTCTAGTTAGACCATCTGGATACTCTGAGAACTTTCTAGAAAAAATAATCAATCAGCGTGACACTGAATCGTCTGGTACGTTAATCCAAGAAAAACCAATGAACCGCTTGAAGGCGATCGCCTCTCAACGTATGGCGATCCAAGCTAAGTTGAATATCGGTGAACCGAATGACAAGTATGAACAGGAAGCTGATCGTACAGCGGCTCAGGTGGTGCAACAAATTAATGCATCTCCACAGGATAACTCTGCTCAAAGGCGATCGCTCCCAAAAGCAGAAGACCAACTGCAAGCCAAATTCTTGGTGCAAAGACGGGAAAATTTAGACGATGGAGAAGCATCAACAGATTTAGAATCATCAATTCAAAGTGCGCGGGGTCGCGGTCAGTCTCTAGAGCCAAATCTACAAGCAAAGATGGGGCTGGCGATGGGGGCGGATTTTAGCGGAGTAAAGGTACATACAGATTCACAATCTGATCAATTAAGCAAATCAATTCAGGCTAAAGCTTTTACGACTGGACAAGATGTGTTTTTTCGGCAGGGGCAATATAACCCGACCAGTCGTGGTGGGCAAGAATTGATAGCTCATGAGTTGACTCATGTCGTGCAGCAAAAGGGAACACAAGCCCTACTCCCTTCCCGCTGTAAGGCATGGTAAAATATGAAATAAAAAGACAGTAAAAAAATGAACCAAAACGAAGCGCTTCTGAACAAGCCGTTAGATCTCAAAGATTGGCAGAAGCAGTTCAATCGACATCAACAAGAGTACCTAAGGCATCGATTGGAAGCAATCAAATTACTTTATGAAGGATATAGTCGGAAGCAAGTCAGTCTAAAACT
>NZ_NDHW01000178.1 GCF_002251945.1 Pseudanabaena sp. SR411 | reverse complement strand
TTGGTTTGGGCTTGAGCGCAAAGCGCTCTATGTCCTAAGCAAGACTTACATTGCTATAGCTAAAAAATGCTTTGATCTTGTCAACAAATAGCTGAGGATGCTCGAAGTGAATATTGTGACCACAACTAGGGATAATTTCTAGTTGTGAGTATTTGCATAGCTGTTGCATTTTGTGATTTATTTGTACAAACTTGGGATCTAACTCACCAGCAAGTAACAACAACGGAATCTGATTTTGAGGGAGTTTCTCCCATAATGATGGTTGCCTTCCTGTGCTGAGATTGCGTAGAGATTTGGCTAGCAAAGCAGGCGAATTATTTAACCGTTGCTCTAGCATTTGGGCAAAATTTGGATGCGATCGCAAAGTGGCAAAAATTGGTTGTTGATACCAATTTTCGAGAAACAATTGAAAATCACCAGCTTCTAGTTTGGCTGCTAGTAATTGATCCTTAGCTAGACGATCGCCTCTTTCCTTAACCGTTTGTAAACCTGCGGATGCAGATTCGAGAACAACTCTATGAAAATATTGCGGAAAATGAATTGCTAGATATAAAGCTAACCTTCCGCCCATAGAGTATCCCACTAAAAAACAGCGATTCACACGAAGTAAATCCAAAAATTTGATGACAAAGTTGGCAGTGGACTGTATTGTGTAGTAGTCATCGTGATCAATTCTTGGATCTATGACCCTAGTTTGACCATGCCCCAGCAAATCGATCGCGACACAGTAAAACTGCTTAGACAAAATCGCGATCGCTTGCTTAAACTCAAAGCGATCGCCCATAAATCCATGCAAAAACAAAATTGTGGGATCGCTGGAATCGCCCTCTGAGAGATAGCTCAAACAATAATTATCAATTTGCAACTTGAGTACCATCATCAAACAATGCAAGCGAGACTATGAACGAACAAATTCTGAAAGAAATTGAGAGCGCCAGAGCTTCGGAAGCCACATCTCTGTATCTTAGTGAACTACAAATGGTGGCAGTTCCTGAAGATCTTGGCAAATTGACAAATTTAGTTTGGCTATACCTCAGTGAAAACAACTTGACTTCTCTGCCAGAATCGATCGCCAATTTACAAAAACTAACTTGGCTACATCTCGAATCTAATCAACTGCCCAAAATTCCCGATGCAGTCATGCAGCTAAAAAATCTTACAGTGCTAAATTTAGCTGAAAATCAGATTACCACTTTGCCTTCAGATATTGGAAAATTATCCAATCTAGCCAGATTTGATATTAATGCTAATTCTTTAACAAGTATTCCCTCAGAAATTGGATTGCTGAAGTTTTTGACATGGCTTGATTTAAGTGAGAATAAACTCGAAAGATTACCTATAGAAATCGGTCACCTCACTAATTTAACTGAGTTAGATTTGCGAAAAAACAATCTCACAACTTTGCCAGAAGAAATTGGCGATCTGACAGGACTAACCGATCTATATCTTGGCAATAATCAACTGAGTTGTCTTCCATCTGAGATTGGTAATCTTAGAAATATTACGGAATTAGACTTGTCCTATAACCAGCTAACTCATCTTCCTTCCACAATCTCTAATCTCAAGAAGCTTTTACGCTTAGATTTACGAGGTAACTCCATTGAAGCATCTTCTTTGAGTAATTTAAAACATGGCATAATTTTAATTTAAAGCCCAAAGATGATAGGCAGTGCTTGCGCTACCTATCATCTTTGGGCTTTAGACCGAAATACAAAAGTGTCGGCACACTTTTGTATTTCGGTATTAGAGGTGCGGCGCGAAGCGCCACACCTCTAAAATTATCAAAACAAAAAGCAGCGCTTGGCGCTGCTTTTTGTTTTTTATTGATGATGGCGATATCTGAAGAGAACAAAGAAATACTCAGTTATATCAATGTATTGTCAATAGCTTCGATGATTCTCTCAGATTTCCTTTGATAATTCCCTAGACTTATTTCTTACTTTCAATGTTTTGAAATAGTATTTTTAGCTAATACTTTTAGCTGGTGTGAGCAATGTAAATAGACTATCAAGCGAAAAATTACCAGACAATAAATTAACAAGCCAAATAACTTGCTTATTAATTATTAAGTTAATGAGCATTCACAGCTTCGCGCACAGGAATTACGGTTACGGATTTGACATCCTTGCTCTTGTCACGAGTATCGTTAATACTGACAACTGTATAAGTCTTAGTATTGTCCGCACGAAATACATCACCCACAGAAAGTGGCTTGTTATAGTGCAATGCACCAATAAAGCGTTGGTGAAGATCGGTCATTAAGTACTGCATAAACTCCTCGTTCAATTTCTAAAGTCTAAAAGTGCGATCGCCTCATATGTTGAATACATATGTTGCTTCTGCCATCTGTATACCACTGTTTCCGCAATTGGTATATAAAATTTCTTATATTTTTTTGTAACTTAGTCACTTTTTGGCAAACACTTACATAAGTACTGCAAATTGTTAGGTAGTACCCATGTCCAAAAATGTAACCTTTCTATGACTTCACAGCCTGTGACTGAACTTGAGCCTGATTATGCGTTAAGCGCCTATGACTATGAATTGCCAAGCGATCGCATTGCTCAAGATCCAGTCACACCAAGGGATACATCGAGGTTATTGGTGATTGATGGTGATCGCAATTTACTGCACCAGCACTTTTACGATTTGCCCAATTTTTTACGTGCAGGAGATTTGCTCGTTTTTAATAACACCAAAGTCATTCCTGCAAGAATGTATGGTCAAAAGCTATCGGGGGTTCCTGTCGAGATTTTGTTAATGGAGCCGATTGGACTTAATCGCTGGTTAGCTTTGGTTAAACCGGGAAAGCGCTTGCCCATTGGTAGCACGATCGTATTTGCGGAAAATGTCAAAGCTACAGTAGAGGGGATTGAAACAACTACCAGAGCGCGAGAATTACAGTTTCATATTCCTGCTGAGGCTGACCTTGACAAAATTATTCAACAACTAGGCAAGCTACCATTACCGCCCTATGTAACCGATTCTCATACCGACCCTGATCGCTATCAAACCATCTATGCGGAGGTATCTGGGGCGATCGCTGCGCCAACCGCAGGTCTACATTTTACTGAACCACTATTTCAAAAACTAGAGGATCAGGGCATCGATAAAGCCTTTGTGACCTTGCATGTGGGTATCGGCACATTTCGTCCTGTGGAGACTGAAGACATCACGCAGCATGTGATGCATAACGAGTGGTGTGAGGTGTCAGAGGAGACGATCGCGAAAATTAAGGAAACCAAAGCGCGGGGTGGTCGGGTAATTGGTGTGGGTAGTACGGTGGCGAGATCGCTAGAGAACTCAAATTTTCAAGCTTTTAAGGGCAAAACGAATTTGATGATTTATCCGGGCTATGAATGGAGAGTTTTAGATGGGATGGTGACTAATTTTCATTTACCTAAGTCCACTTTGTTAATGATGATGTCATCGTTTTTGGGTGAGGGTGGACGCGAATTTTTAATGTCGGTCTATCAAGAAGCGATCGCTAAGGAATATCGTTTTTATTCCTTTGGCGATGCCATGTTAATGCTGCGATAAACGCCGCAGCAAAGCTGCGGCGTTTATCGCTATAAGTACATTGAGTAATTAATTTGGGGTGGAGCGATCGCTAGTAGTAATTTTTGCGTAATTCTGATTATTAATAATCGTCGCAGAGCTACTTCTCGATTAACTCCAAAAATTCGACAGCGATCGTAAAACTGCAAAAAAGACTCAGCAAGCGATCGCGATAATTTAGTTCTAGATTTATTACTACTTGCAGAATTCTCACTCTCCAAATAAGCGGCGATCGCCAAGTTCTGCATCAATAAACCAATTTCGGCAGGTTCTAAATGTAGAGACTGCGCGATAAAATCAGAACCCGATTTTTGATGGCGCGGCGAAGCCGCGCCATCAAAAAGTTTAGCCAATCTGATTAACGCACAACAACGAGCATAGGCATACTGCACAATTGGATCAAGCAACTTATTTGTAAAATCTATGGAAATATCACTTTTTTGCCAAAATCCTTCGTAATTAGTAATTCCCTCAATCTGCCATTGCTCTAAAGCTAATAAAATTTCAGCGATATATGGCTCACTTAAGAAAATATTTAGCCAACCTTTACCTAAAGCTTGAATTTGGCATTGTGAAGTAATTGCTGGATTTTGCGAACAAGTCAGCGCGATCGCTTCGGCAATTTGCAATGGACTGAGATTTAATCGATTGGCGATCGCCAAAGCGATTGATGATGTGTAATGGGCTTCGTATTTGGGATAGCCCACCTCCAGCGAAATTTCCTTAGGAGTAAGCAAAGTTCCAAACACCAAATTAATCGCATCAGCGATCGCAATTTGAATAATTCGCGATGGAGAAATGAAATTCACACTATTAGAGTTCTGCGATTTGATATTTGGTGGTGCGGCAACGCCGCGCCACCAAATTACTTCATGCGTGGTAAGCGTAAAACATTGGGAGCTTTAGAAAGTGGACTAAGGATTTGATTTAGCGCCCTTAATTGCTCAGGTGTTCCCATAGAAATCAAAACATCACCTTGCAAAATCTCAGTATTACCATCAGGTCCTGCAATCACATGACCATCAGCACGACGAATCGCTAGGACGAGAACACCAGTCTGAGATCGCAGACTTGCCTTTTTGAGAGAAACTCCCACATAACTAGAGTCATCAATGCGATATTCCTCAATATAAAATGAGCGATTTTCCCCTGCAATAATTCCATCCACGAAATCCATCACCTGTGGACGCAAAGCCACAGCCGCCATCCTCTTACCACCTGTAATATATGGTGAGATGACTTCATCGGCTCCACCTCGGCGCAACTTTTGCATTGCTTCTTCAGTACTGGCTCTAGCGATCGCCCTGATTGCAGGATTTAAGGTTTTTGCGGACAACACCGTATAGAGATTTTCCGCATCCGACGGTAAAGCCGCCACAATGCAAATCGCCCGCTCAATTCCTGCAAAAAACAATGTTTGATCGAGGGCAGCATCTCCTTGCACCGCTAGATAACCAGACTGCTCAGCCTGTGCAATCATCACAGGATCACTATCAATCACCACAAAAGAAATACTTCCCTCCGCCGCAAATTCGGCGGTAACTTGTCTTCCTGTGCGCCCAAATCCGCAGATTATGTAATGTTTATCTAAGGCTTGCATGATTTTTCGGAGTCGTCTTGCCTGAAAGATATTGTAAATATGACCATTGGCGATCGCCGCCGTAAACTGAGTTGCAATGTAGCTAATGCTAGCAACTCCCAGAATAATTAGCACAACCGTAAACACCCGTCCCTCAAAATGCAGGGGATTGGTTTCGCCATAACCAATGGTGGCAAGGGTAATGATTGTCATGTAGAGGGCATCAAACCAACTCCATCCTTCGAGTAGGCGATACCCCAATGTACCAATCACCACCAATCCTATTAAGATCCCAATATTGGTGAGTAAAGTACGCTGATATTGCAACAATTCGCGCTGTAAAAAATCTGGTTGCAACTGTTGGTAACTAAGCGAACTTTTGGAAGGCATACATTTCTGTACAGTTATGAACAAAGAGTAAGGACTTCGCAGCAAAATAAAGAACTTTTTTTTGTGGCGCGGCGAAGTCGCTCTACAAAAAACAGGTTCTTTATTTTAAACAAGAACTTATTTAAAAGAATGTTAAGCTGCTTATTAATATATTGCTTCAGCTTTTAGGCATTTTTAGTAAGATTGTTAATTGCATCGGTCTAGTTTTTGCAAATAAATGCTGTCACTCATGGGACAAGTATGACATCAGAGCCACCTTCCGAAACCACACAAATTAACCGTGCTGTAACCTCTCCCTATCGTTCAGCCGTGGATATTAACGACGATAATTTAGAGAGATTTCACTCTTGGACTGGGTATAACACCCACACAGATATGAGTAGTAACACGAAATTCCAAATGCGTGACTTTCATATCGATCTAGGTATGGCTGTGATTGGTTTTGGCGTTTTATGTGGATGGGAAGTGCGATCGCGCAAAATCGATTTCAAGGGCAAAACTCATATTATTTACGAACTAAGGGGTGATACTGATCCGCAAGTTGTACCGATGTTACGCCAAAACTGTAGTGATGAAATGGCAACATTTTTACATAGTCGTTTAATTAGAACTTTAGATTTTTTGCGTTCCTGTTCAAAATTTTCTGGTATTCCTCACGTTCACATCATCTCTATCCGCAATCACTATGTGATGAGTGCGGTGTGGCGACCATATCAAAATAAAATTTGGATGGTTCCCATTGACCAAATTGAGGGTTTATCTTTTTCGAGTCATTTAATTTAAGTGAAGGTGTGGCTAAGCGCCGCCTTGACTGAGTGGATTTTATTATGTCTATTCGTATTAAGGGCGATCGCCCGATCAAAACCCCAACGGGTTTATCTACACGCCCCACACCCAGTAAGGTCAGAGCCGCAGTTTTTAATATTTTGCAAAGTCACATCAAAAATGCAAATTGGCTAGATATCTGTGCTGGGTCAGGAGCAATGGGAGCAGAGGCGCTAGCGAGAGGTGCTAATCAGGTTGTGGGAATTGAGTTATCAGCGATCGCCTGTCGCATCGTCAGTGAAAATTGGCAGAAATTTGCTAAGCCCGAACAAAAATTTCAAGTTATTAAAGGTGATGCAGTTAAAACTCTGCCCAAGTTAGCAACAAATTTCTTTGATCTAGTCTATTTCGATCCTCCTTACCAAAGCGATCTCTACGAACCAGTCCTAAAAGCTCTACCACCCTTACTTGCGGATAATGCATTAGTAATTGCAGAATGTGATCGCTTACGTCCTCTTCCCGATGCGATTGGTAATCTAGTCTGTTGCGATCGCCGCCAATATGGACAAACTGCCCTCGTCTTTTATCAACTTCCACACTAAGCAAGATGACGATCACGGGAAGACAGCCTAAAATCATAAACAGTCATTAAATTACTCAAAAGTCATCTATTTCTCCAAGAGTCACCGCAGTGCTAACTACAGAAAATACCGAAACTCGCGATCGCCTTTTATCTCCTTTACAAACATGGACATGGCGTGGATATAAAATTCAATATTCTGTGACTGGTACAGGCACACCCCTAGTCTTAATTCATGGCTTCGGTGCATCGATTGGTCACTGGAAAAAGAATATTCCTGCTTTTGCCGAGGCTGGCTATCAAGTATTTGCGATCGACCTCTTAGGATTTGGGGGATCGGCAAAACCTGCTCTTGATTATTCACTAGAACTTTGGGAAGAACTGCTCAAGGATTTTCATCAAGAATTTGTGCAGCAACCAGCAATCTTTATCGGTAATTCCATCGGTGCTTTATTAGCGCTGATGCTCACAACTAATTATCCTGAACTTGCAATCGGAGCGGTCTTGCTTAATGCCGCAGGTGGCTTAAATCATCGTCCTGAAGAGTTAAATTTACCCTTGCGCTTGGTGATGGGTGCTTTTGCGAAGTTAGTTAGCTCTGAAGTCTCAGGCAAATTTGTATTCAATCAAGTTCGCCAAAAGCGGAATATTCGCAACTCTCTGCGTCAGGTTTATCGCAATCATCAAGCGATCGATGATGAGTTAGTGGATATGCTCTATCAGCCATCCTGTGATGAAGGTGCACAGAAGGTTTTTGCCTCTATTTTAACGGCTCCTGCTGGTCCCCGCACTTCTGATCTATTGGCTAATGTAGAGAAGCCTCTACTAGTACTTTGGGGGGATGCTGATCCTTGGACTCCAATTAATGGAGCGAAGGTTTATGAAGAAGCAAGTAAGACTAAGGATATTCAAGTTATTCCCATTCCCAATACTGGTCATTGCCCCCACGATGATCGCCCTGAAATCGTGAATGCTCTAGTGATTTACTGGTTACAGAAGTTAGCGTAAAAGAGAGAGCGCATAGCGCTCTCTCTTTTATGCCCAGAAATCTAAATTGAGAAGTTCATCAAGCGATCGCGTAAATTCCCATGTGTCAGGAAACTTTGTACTTTTGTATTCGGGTCTTAGTTTTTTAAGACATTGTTGATAGACAGGATCGAGAATTTTTTGATAGTCATTCTGCAAGCTGGGAGAAGTTTCCATCAGGTCTTCAATTTCGGGGCGAATGTTGCGAATTGTCCGTTCCCATCCATGATATTCAATCGGCATGTTAACGTAGCATCGTTTCATAATATGTTCGATCCTACATTCCGCTCGTAATGGAAGGGTAAAATAATTACCGAAAATCAAAATCATCGAAAATCAAAAAAGAGGAGGTAAATATTAATACAGAGATGAAAGTATCGAATCTAGACCATCTAGGGATCGTGGCAGGGAT
>NZ_NDHW01000177.1 GCF_002251945.1 Pseudanabaena sp. SR411 | reverse complement strand
TAACGGCTTGTTCAGAAGCGCTTCGTTTTGGTTCATTTTTTTACTGTCTTTTTATTTCATATTTTACCATGCCTTACAGCGGGAAGGGAGTAAGATACCAAATGGGTTCTATAGAAGTGCAGACCCTTTTGGGAGATTTTGCAGATAATCAGGAGCTTTATTGATTTCTGATTTTGGTAGTTGTTGAATTTGGTTACTCAGTTGGCGATTAAGCTCTGGAATTTGCTCTAGGCTAATTGTTAATAGCTGAGAGCTAATAGCTTGCTCAGGCTGGAGGAATCTGACTCTTTGGAGTATACGATCGCTACCTTTTATATTTTTGAGATAGTCATCGATTTCTTGCACTTTGAGTAAATCAAGAATCTGTAGTGCCTCCATAACACGTTCTTGTTTAAGTAATAGATCAGCAAGAGTTCTATAAGTTCCAGAGAAAGTTTCCACATAAGACTTCTGTTCTTCTTTAGTAAGTCCACTAATATCTTTACGAAGTGACTCTCTTGTATTGACAGATTTTTTGTAAAAGAAAATAGCCAATTCTACTTTGTTAAGCTTGGCAAATAGATTACCTAAATTGTTGAATGAATCACTTGCTGCTTCTCGATCGTCAATTTGATTAGAAATCACTAAGGATGCTTGAAGATATTCAATTGCTTTTTGAGTCTGTCCAAGACTTGCATAGGTATCGCCAAGATTGTTTAAGGCTGATCCTTCACCTTGTCGATCAGCAAATTGCTTAGCAATAGATAAAGATTGCTGAAAGTATTCGAGCGCCTTTTGATACTGACCTAGTCTATGATATGAGTTCCCCAGATTGTGAAACTCAACTCCTGCATAACTAGCACTAAACTTTTGAGAGATTTCTAAGGCTTGCTGGTGATATTCAATTGCTTTTTCATACTGCCCTAACCTAGTGTAAGCCCTTCCGAGATCCCCAAACAAAGTGCCTTGTCCCAAGTAATTTCTGATTTGTTTGGCAATATCTAGAGATTGTTGATAATTATCAATTGCTTTTTGATACTGTCCGAGCAAAGTATAGGTATGCCCTAAATAAGTCAATGTCATTGATTGACCATGAATATTATTAATTTTTTTAGCAATAGCTAGGGCTTCTTGAAAATGATTAATTGCTTTATAGTACTGCCCGATTCGGACATAAGTACTACCAAGATTATTTAAACCATATTGTTCTCCATAGGGATTACCAATTTGTCTAGCAATAGATAACGATTTTTGTGCATAATCGAGAGCCTTTTGATGTTCACCAATATGGCTATAAGCAAAGCCCATACTGCCAAGTGTGATGCCCTCTCCTTTAACATCTTGGATTTCTCGATAAATCTGTAGTGCTTGTTCAAAATATTCTAATGCTTTGAGATATTGATGTGCTGTATATAACTGATTCCCTTGCGTGCGAAGCTTTTCTGCTTCTATTTTACGGTTCTGTATAACCTGAGCCTGAGAAGTCACAAAAGGTAGATCAGGAGGCAAAACTATGTTTAATAGACAAACTGCAAAAATAAATGCAAGTGAGTAGAATCGCGAAACCATAACATCACCTTTAAGTCTGCATCAAAATTTTAGCGTTAGTTTGCAACAATTTTTACTTCATAACCCATTGCCGATCGCAAAGAATGCTGACCAGTAGTAGGGATGAGATAATGACGAAGAACTCGGCACTGTTCCCACGATTCTAATTCCAGCGCGATCGCTACCTGTTCCTTTCTGATCGCTCTTAATCATCGCAATTTGCGCCCTGCGTAATGCTTCAGTAATAGTGACATCACCTTTTTTTAGTTCGCCATAAAATGCTTCCATTAACGCTTGTGTTCCTGCATCATCGACTTTCCAGAGCGAGGCGATCGCATTTTTGGCTCCTGCTTTTTGGACTTGATAGCCAAAGCCTAAGATTTCGACCCCTTCGCCGAGTTTGCCAAGTCCTGTCTGACAGGCACTCAAGATGATTAAGTTGATATTGGGAATTTGCCAATCGGTGATTTCGTTGAGGCGGATTTTATCGCCATTGCCGAAGATGATAAAGGAGTTGTCTGGTACACCTGTGTTAAATTCGGCATGGGTGGCGAGATGCAGAATGTTATAGTTTTTGAGTTGCGATTCGATCGCTGGGCGACTAAATTTGTCTTCGATAAAGGTAACTGAGTTGGTGAATGAGTTGGCGATCGCTTGGACTTCTTTGATGGTGGCTGGTAAGGGTGATAATGTTGCTTCGCCAGATTTGTGATTGCCGTTGCCATAGGCTCCTGCGAGGATGCTGGGTTGGGTTTTGGGGTTGGCGGTGAAGTCGGTGAGGGTATAGGCGATGAGGTTGCTAATCCGATATTTCTCGATGAGCCATTGTTTGCCGTCATAGAGTGCGGCGAGGGGAACATAGCGCAGTTGTCCATCGGGTGCGTAAAGGATGGTGTCGGCTTTGAATTGGATTAGTTCGGCTTCGATGGGTTTTATCAGCAGATCGTAGAGTTTGGCGGCGGGTATTTTGACATCTGCGTAGCCGTTATTTTGTAGTCCTGCTCTAAATTCTGTGACTAATTCTTGGAGTTGGTCTTTGGAGATTTTGACGGTGCGGTTGATGGGGAGGCTATTGGGTGAGAAGAGAATGATTTCGAGGCGATCGCCTAGGATGAATGGATAGAGTAAGACGGTTCCCTGTGGGATTTGGTTGAGGTAGTCGGGAACTTTGTTGATTTCTGATTTGGGAAGTTGTTGGAACTGGTTAGCAAGTTGGCGATTGATTTCTGAGCTTTTCTCTAGTCTAATAGATAATAAATTACTGAAAATTTTTTCCTCAGACTCTAAAATTCTAATTCCCTTTATGGTTCTACCGTTGCCTTTGATGTTTTTGAGATAGCCATCGAGCTCTTGAACTTTTAATAGATCGAGTACTTGTAAAGCTTCCATTACTCTACCGTGATTAAGTAATAGCTTGGTAAGACTTTGATAAAGGAATGAGTACTCACTAATAAAAAGATATGCAGCTAGTTCATCTGAAATTGACATCAAATATCTAGCTTTTTCTAGTTGAGAAATTGCATATTTATACATTAAAATTGAAAAATCTATTTTTCTTTCTTTCTCTAAAAAATAAGCAATGTTACTTATTAAATTAATCCCTCCAACTCTACAGAAAATAATCGAATAATAATAATCTATCGATAATTCCTTAGACATAGCTTCTTTAGTTGAGCTAGAATCTTTATATTTTTTGTCGGGATTTCTGATGATTAGCGAGTCAAGAGTTTGAGGTAAAGTAGATAATATTTGATTCTTTTTTTTCTTAAGCATATCTAAACTTTTTTGATAAGCAGAGACTGCATTCTCAAGATCACCTAAAGCATAGTAGTTATTACCAATACTACTTAATGTATCCACATCGATAATATCTTCACCTAAAAATAATAAGCTTTGTTGATAGTATTCCAACGATTTAGAATGTTGTTGGAGATAATAATAAGAGAGTCCGATCAAAGAATTAATCGAAGCTTTTTCTTTCATAAATGTCAGGATATTACTAAATTTGATTATGATTTTCAGGTATTGAATATGATATGTAATTGCTTTTTTATAATCACCATAGATAATATAAATGTTTCCCAACATTTTTGTCATTTCAGCTTCCTCAATGAGATTGCCAGATTTCTGAAATCTTGATAATGATCTTTTGGATTCTTCTATAATTTTGTCGAAACGTGATTTGTCATTAGTAAATATTTTAAAAATTGTCATATTGTAAGGATTTTTTTTGTCTTTTAAAATATCTAAAAACTGCATTAAAGAGTTTCCTTGAAAAGATTTAAAAGGATTTTGATGATCTTTGACTAAAATATTATTAATTAGTAAATATCGCTTGATTTGATTTATTATTAGATTATCAACAGATTCGTTTTGTTTTAGATTTGTTTGTATTCTTTCGGACTTTAAATTTGAATCAAATTTTTCTTCTGTTATACCTGTAACTCCTTCGCTTATGAACAATTGCATACACAATAACAATAACCATCCAAAAATCAAATTATTAAATTTCCCATTCATAGTATCAAACCTTATTTTTATCTAACTTCTATATGTTTGGAGAATACTCACTCTCACAATCTATTATTAAGATTACTATACCATCAGGTAATAATAGGCAAACATAAGAATTGTTGATAGAAGTCTATTAATTTCTCGTACTGTCTAGATTATCTCTCTGTATAGAACCCATTTGGTATCTTAGGAAGCCTTAGCGAGGCGCTTAAGCATAAGCCTGATAAAGCAAAGATGAATTCTCGCATTAGCATTGTCTAAAGTTCTGTCAAAGTTTTTGACCAGACTTTTA
>NZ_NDHW01000176.1 GCF_002251945.1 Pseudanabaena sp. SR411 | reverse complement strand
CGATCTCTCAAAATTACGCGGCAATAAATTTCGAACTTGATCGTTCCATTTTTGAGGTAGCCAACTGAGCAAGCCATTCCATAGAAATGAGCCACGTAGGACAAGAAAAATCGAGAATATCAAAGTTAAGAAGATATTTACAAGACTACCGATCGCTCCAAAGACAATACTAAAAAGTTGACTAGTCAGCGATCGCAAGACACCCGTTAACTTTTCGATTAGTTGATTGAAAGTACTACTGATATCGATCGGTAATTGCTGGGCGATCGCCCAAGTTTCAAGGGTTTGTAATTGCTGCTGCCCTGACTTAATCCATTCGGGTAACCTTACGATCAGTTCATTTGCTTGTGCCAAAATCAAAGGCACGAGAAAAATCGCTAAAGCGCTCAGCAGCATGAAAAATATAAGAATTACCAATCCTGCGGCAATGCCCCGCTTTACCTTCAGTTTGATCAGAAAGCGGATAGGATAATCTAGCAAAAACGAAATCACTGTCGCTGTAATGAGAATACTGACCAAGGGTTGCAATTCTCGACCAAGCAATAGCAATAACCAACCGTTCAAAAAAATTAACGGGAATGTTAAGCCCAGTGAAAACCAACGAGGCAACTTATTGAGGGTCTCAATCATACGGAACAATGTGACGCGCTAGGTATCTACTTAAAATTGTGCGCTAAAAGTGTTGGATAAAACACAAATCCACTAAAAGTTTCCCACAAAGGTTAAAAAGCGAGATCCAAAAGACGAGTGACAGTGCGAAACTCGTCTTTTGAGTTTTATCCTAAATAAGCTTGGCGCACCCTTTCATCAACTAATAAGTCCGACGCTTGCCCCTCGATTGTGATCACTCCCGACTCCATCACATAGCCGCGATTCGCATTTTGCAAAGCTAAGGTAGCGTTTTGCTCAACTAATAAAAT
Organism: Pseudanabaena sp. SR411; assembly: GCF_002251945.1. Taxonomy (GTDB): domain Bacteria; phylum Cyanobacteriota; class Cyanobacteriia; order Pseudanabaenales; family Pseudanabaenaceae; genus Pseudanabaena. The sequence goes on along the minus strand of NZ_NDHW01000176.1, from coordinate 18,185 downwards.
TGTGACTCCATCTTGATTGAGATTAACGATGGTTTTAAAAATTTCGCGCACGATTTGCGGTGCTAGCCCCAAGCTTGGCTCATCTAATAACAACAACTTGGGGCGGCTCATTACCGCACGGGCGATCGCTAGCATTTGTTGTTCACCACCACTTAAGGTTCCAGCCAACTGATCGCGACGTTCACCTAGTCTCGGGAAAATCTGAAATTGCTTTTCGATATCAGCTTTAATCCCCCAGCGATCGCTTCGCAAAAAAGCCCCTAACTCCAAATTATCTAAGACCGTTTGTCTGGCTAATACTCTGCGTCCCTCTGGGCTATGGGCAATGCCTACTTGAACAATTTGATCAGGTCTTAAACTCGTAATATTTTTTCCTTTATAAATAATCTGTCCTGAGCGGGGTGTAACAAGGCGAGAAATTGTTCGTAAAGTAGTGGTCTTACCCGCACCATTTGCCCCAATCAGAGTAACAACTTCACCCTCATGGACAGTCAAGTTCACCTCTTGCAAAGCCTGAATACCGCCATAGTTAACGCTAAGGTTGTTGATTTCTAACACAGATCATCATCTCCTAAGTTTTTAACCTAGGAAGGATAGCGGCGCTTCGCGCCACTATCCTTCCTAGAACTAACGCCTAAGTTATACTAAATCAAATATTGTCATGGAGCATTTCAATGGTTCTTGCGGGTAGCACTATCTAGACTGAGAAAGGGGTAAAAAACAAAGTTCTTTGTTGCCAAAGCATCCATGATCCACCGATCAGCATGAAAGCAAGAACTACTTGGCGAAACTGTTGGGGACTCATGCGACTGAGGATATATTTCCCAACTAGATTGGCAGGTATGGCGGCTAAGCCGATCGCTAATCCTGCTACAATTTGCTCCTTAGACATCACTGCTAAGGCCCCGTAGGTGATGATTTTAACTATATGGATAATCGTCATATGCATTGCTTTGGTGGCAAGCATTTTCTCCTTGACTAAGCCATAGCGGAGATAAAAGGGATTTAGGACAGGCCCCGTTGTGCCAACTAAGCCCGATACATAAGCCTTGAGGAAACCCGCAGGCATAATGTGCCAAGCCTTTAGTTGAAATTTGGGGTTTACTTCTTCGGGAATTAATGCTGACTGCTCTAGATTGCTTAATTCACTCAATTCACCTAACTGATTGATCTCAATGAGTTCCTCGATCTCTTCTAACTCTTTGGAATCATCGACCAGTTTGATATGTTTTGCCTTATCCTCGGCAACAATTTTTTCGGGACTTTTTTCTAGTTCAAATAAAACTGCACTCACAATTAGAAAGATTGCAATCACTATTTGCAACCAATCGAGATGGATTTTGGTAAAAGTATAGGCTCCCAAAATTGCGCCTGCGATCGCGCCTGGGGCATACCAAGCCGTTAGTTCCCAGTTAATTTCGTGCCAAAACAGAAATACTCGATGGGCGTTACCGAAAAACATGCCAATTGTGATTACAGGTGGAACCGAGTCAGATCCCATTAGCAAGTTAACTAAAGGAATTAAGACGAAGGGACTCCCACCACCTGCCAGCGTACTAATGATCCAAGCAAAAAAGCTAACTACACTGAGATAGACAATTGGCATGATGTCTGACATTGATATCGATAATCCGTTTTATAGCGATAGGATGCGGTGTTTCTGTGCCGAACTCGAATTATTCTATCTGTAAGTAGATGGGCATAATTAATTACAAACCCAAAGCCGTAAAGTTGCTCCCCTGTGTGCAACTTTACGACTTTGGATAATTTATCTTGCACAGTTAATTACTAGATCGGATTACCTTTGTTGAGCTAAATATTTATTACCACATGAATCTATCGACCCGAATCTATCTAAGTGAGATTGATCAAAATTTTTTGTCGCAGCTACGGGCGATCGATTGTGCGTGTCTTGGTGATTTCTGGAGCTTAGAAGCCTATCAGCGTGAAATTGATAGTCCCAGCAGTCTTGTATTAGGCTTAACGACTGAAAATCATGAATTACTTGGTTTTGGATGTTTGTGGTCAATTCTTGAAGAAGCACATATCACAGTATTAGCCGTGCGCCCCGAATATCAAAGGCAAGGCTTTGGTAAATCACTGGTCTGGGGCTTACTTAAAAAAGCCCGCGATCGCCAATTAGAATGGGCAACCCTCGAAGTTCGCGAATCTAACCATATTGCGATCGCCCTATATGAAAGTTTTGGCTTTAAGGAAATTGGTCGAAGACCTAAATACTATGAAGTGACGGGTGAAGATGCATTGATGTTGTGGTGCAAAGGCTTACATACCCAAGAGTTTGGATTACTGCTAGATCAGTGGCATGAGTCTATATCTTTGCAATTATTAGCCAAAGGCTGGAATTTATAAATTAGTGGTGCGGCGCGAAGCGCCGCACCACTAATTTATAAATAAACCACCTCTACTTATTGCTATAGAATTTAATTTAGGTTCATGAGCAATTAAGTCGCTTTAGGGTTAAAGGTCTAAAAACGATGAAAATATCCGACTGGGCAAAACAAGCTATCAGTTTGGCGATCGCGAGCTGGGGTTTTTGGAATGTGGCGATCGCTAATGCTAATGCCCAATTAGGCAATGTTGTTGTCTATATAGCAGGCAATAATCCTGTAACTCTAAATATTGCAAGGCAAGTTGTCACTAATCCTGTGGTTGCTTCGGTCAATGGTCAGACATCCATCGTTGCAGGAGCCTTCGATGCTCCGACCGCTGATTTTGTGACTAGAGAATTACAGCGTCGTGGTGTAGCAGCACAACAGGCTTATACTTCCCAGACTTTTCAGCCTACTCAAACTGTTAATACTTCACCCTATGTAACATTGCCGAGTTATTTACCTAGTAACAGTATTGAGAATTCGGCACAATATCGCTACGTTACCGCAATTCCTATACGTTCTATGGAAACTTTAGCGCAGGTAAGGCAGTTTATTCCTAGCGCTTTTGTGTCTAAGTCAGGTCGTGGGGACTATATCTACGCTGGAGGATACCCCAATCGCGATGCTGCCGAATCTTTGAAGCATTTTTTGCGATCGCAAGGAATAGATGCTCGTGTACTCTATTTCTAGATTTTGAGCCAATTACGAACTATAAACTTTGGGCTAATTATGGACTCGATATTAAGACAAGGTAGTAAGGGTAGTGCTGTCGCTGAGTTGCAGCAACTTCTCCAAAGTAAAGGATTTTATACTGGCAAAATTGATAGCGATTTTGGCGCTGGTACGACAAATGCGGTTCTAAAATTTCAAAAAGCGAATGGATTAGTAGCCGATGGCATTGTTGGTAGTTCAAGTTGGGCTAAGCTGCGTGCGGTTGTCCCAACGGCTTCATCTCAAGGTTTGCCAACATTATTACCAGGCTCCAAAGGCTCGGCAGTTGCTCAAGCACAACAATTACTCAAAGATAAGGGCTATTACCAAGGTCGCATTGACGGAGATTTTGGCATGGGGACAAGGGATGCGATCGCCGCATTTCAACGTGCTAATGGCTTAACTGTCGATGGTAAAGTAGGCGAACAAACATGGAAAAAATTGCAAGCGCCAGCGATCGCTGATGTCACATCTCCAGTAACTTTTGTAGAGATTGTCCGTCCATCATCGCCATCACCCACCCCTGTAACTCCAGCACCCTCCGCCACACCCACCCCCTCGATTTTTGTTCCTACTCCCACTGTTACTCCAACCGCTAGTACCGATCCTGCAACTTCGATTTCCAACCCTGCAATTCCGACCGCAAATGCGATTAGTCTTGTTAATGCCGCGAATAGTTATAGCCGCGCTAAATTACCTAGTCAAACTGCGGCGCTTAACAACTTACAGGCAAGTATTGCCCCAGAAATATTGCAGCAATTCTTTCAGCGTTGGCAAGTCGCATCTGGACAAGCAACTACAGCCACATCTTTACAAGATGCTTTTAGTGGTTACAACAGCGCTCAAATGCTCAACCAAAATCTTGCCCTGCAATGGTTACAAAGCCAGCTCTTGCCACAGGCGATCGACCAGTTTCGCCAAGATTGGTCAAACCTCAATGCGGGAATAGGCACAGGCACACCATTTACGCCACAGCCGAGTCCAATTCCAGACCCCACTTCTCAACTTCAACTGATTAACCTTACCGATGCTGTCAAAGTTTATAAGCGCGATGCAAATCAAGTTACTGCATTGGAAAATCTGCAAGTCTCTATACCAATTCAGACTATGCAACAGTTTTTCCAGCGTTGGTCACTTGCATCAGAACAAACAGTAATCGCCATTTCTTTGGTCGATGTATTTCAAGACTACGACAGTCAGAAATTTTCTAGTCAAATAACAGCTTTACAATGGCTAGAAAAAGAGCTAACTACAGCTAACCTAGAGCAATTTTCACGAGATTGGCAAACAATCTAGACCAATAAAAAAGGGCGGCGCTAAGCGCCGCCCTTTTTTATTTAAAAATTTACAGCACCTTGCCGACGAACTATCCACCCATCTACTGTCCATTCCACTACAGTTGATGGCAATCCACTACCAGATTGCTCAGTAATGTCGATCCCATCGCCTAAAGTCATCACTGAGGGAAAAACCTCATTAATTTCTATCATTTTGCGTAATGGTGGCTGATTACTTTTATTAGCACTTGTGGTTAGCATGGCTCCTGTTTGCTGCAAAATGGCGATCGCTGTTTTGCTGTCGGGAATTCGCACACCCAAAGTTTTAAAACCTTGATTTAACTTACATCCGCGATCGCTAGCAGGTAAAACCAGAGTCACGGCTCCTGCAAAATATTTTTCAGCAGTTTCTTGCCAAGTTGCCAAATCAGGATGAGTTGTATCTAGATATGGTAAAAATTCTTGCCAACTCGCTGCCATCAAAATTAACGGTTTATCAGGCGATCGCTGCTTGAGCGTAAAAATATCGGCACTGCGATCAGGGCGCACCGCCAAAGCAGGTACGGTATCTGTCGGAAAGCTAACCAATTTCCCCGATCTTGCACCTGCCACCAAAGCCGCTAAAGAAACTAAAGCCACTGCATTGTCCCTAAAATTAACAAACCAACTACGCAGAAAGGAAAAAGGAAAAAGGAAAAAACAATTACCTAATCACCAATTACTGAAATTAACTTCAAATCAACCTCCTTATTTTCCAGATCTGCCACTACAGCCAAGATCCCAGGACCAAAAAATCGCGTTAACTTGTCTTGTTTTTGTTGCCAAGCCTCAAAATCCATCAAAGGCGATCGGAAACGCAAAACTAAACTGTAAGCTCCTTTCGTTTCTTCAGATTGAGAAATTTCTTCATAGATGCCGACTAGGACAGGGCGTTCCTCATCCGTAGGACTCATCCCCAATTTTTCTAAAATTTCGTCTAAATGAGCCTTGATCCCATAGCGATAGCGAGTCACATCCTTGCGTAACTGCTTTTGGGTTGGAGTTTCTTGTAACTTACGCAAAGCCAAAACCGCCTCAGTTTCAGGAACTATCACAGGGGTTGGTGTTACTTCTGACGATTTAAAGGCAAATCCTCCCAATAAGATGGGAAAACCATAGAAAAATCCGATCAGATTTAAGGTCGAATTACCCTTTGCATAAGCCCAAAATCCGACTACAAACAGAATTCCACCAACATATAAACCAATTGAAGCTAGAGATATTTTATTAAGCTTAAGCATAATCAAAAATTAATAATACTTAATAAATGTATCCGTTAAACGGATCCATTTTTTGAAGATCTTTTTGGCGATCGCGTTAATAATAACCGTTGACAATTATTTAGGAGGAAGAGAGACAGTGCTTTGCGCTGTCTCTCTTCTTTTGTTTTTGATTTGTTTTCATTCAAGTGTCTATAGCTAGCTATAGACCTCCAAATTCCTTTGACAAAAATTTTTTATAGTTGGGTTTACCATCGTTAGACTATAAATATATAAGTAGGAATTACACTACTCTGACTAATTTCAAGAATTGTAAATTACCCCTTAGACAGGTTTTTTATAATTCTAAGTAGCCAAAACCACCATTTTTATATTTGGCAAGCTACAATCGTCTAGGTGTAATTCCCCGTAGCACAAAGTTTTAGACAGTACGGATCTGAGGAATCTGGCATGAGCAAAACAGCCATCGACCTACCTATTGAAATCAAGTTGCCTGTTGGCAAACTTGGCGGAAATCTCGAAGAAATTGAAGAAGACCTTGAAGACCTAGATGATGATATCGAACTCGAAAAGGACGATTTAATTGATGACTCAGATGAAGACGCTGACTCTGACGATGACCCTGACAAAGCTGGCAAGGCAAGGGGGACTAAAAAACGAGCTAGCCAGACTAAGAAAAAACATTTTACAGAAGATTCGATTCGCCTGTATCTCCAAGAAATCGGACGTATTCGCCTACTTAGAGCCGATGAAGAAATTGAGCTAGCTAGAAAAATTGCCGATCTGCTTGAACTAGAGCTAAAGCGTGAAGAATTAGCGACTGAAGTGGATTGTCATCCTGATGATGTTAGGGAACCAGACTGGGCAATCAAAATGGGGATGCCCCTCGGAGAGTTTCGCAAACGTCTCCACTCTGGTCGCCGCGCCAAAGACAAAATGGTGCAGTCTAACCTGCGTCTAGTGGTATCGATCGCCAAAAAGTATATGAATCGCGGATTGTCTTTCCAAGATTTAATCCAAGAGGGCAGTCTGGGCTTAATCCGTGCCGCCGAGAAATTTGACCATGAAAAAGGTTATAAGTTCTCGACCTATGCGACATGGTGGATTCGTCAGGCGATTACCCGTGCGATCGCCGATCAGTCCCGTACTATTCGTCTCCCTGTCCACCTTTATGAAACCATTTCACGGATTAAGAAAACTACCAAGTTACTGTCCCAAGAAATGGGGCGCAAGCCAACCGAAGAGGAAATTGCCACCCGCATGGAGATGACGATCGAAAAACTGCGGTTTATTGCCAAATCTGCCCAGTTGCCGATCTCTCTGGAAACGCCAATCGGTAAAGAAGAAGATTCTCGCCTCGGTGACTTCATTGAATCTGAAGGTGAAACTCCTGATGATCAAGTTGCTAAGAGCCTCTTACGTGAAGACCTTGAAAGCGTGCTGGGAACCCTTAGCCCTAGAGAGCGTGATGTCTTACGTTTGCGTTACGGACTTGATGATGGTCGGATGAAAACACTCGAAGAAATTGGACAAATCTTCAACGTTACCCGTGAACGCATCCGCCAAATCGAAGCTAAGGCTCTCCGCAAATTGCGTCATCCTAATCGTAATAGCGTTTTAAAAGAGTACATTCGTTAAAAAAGTAAAGGGAGCGCTGAGCGCTCCCTTTACTTTTTATAATTAATTGCTCTGCCTTGCTGGTAAAACTGTACATAGGCTAAACACAGGTGTTATACTGGGAAGCCTGTGAAAAAATGACATCTTTTGAAACTAAATAAGTAAGTAACGGTTATGACAAAACGTACTCTACGCGGTAGTGTCCGCAAAAAGAAGCGCACCTCTGGATTTCGCGCCAGAATGGAAACTCCTACAGGTCGCCGTGTAATCAAAGCTCGTCGTAGCAGAGGTCGGGTTCGCCTCACAACTGTATAAGCTGCAATAAGACCAGCTATTACCAGATTTAATTCACAATCATTATTTGTACTTGATTTGCAATTGTTAATCTCTAGTGCTTCCTAACCAAAACCGTCTACGGCGGCGAGAAGACTTCGCAAAAGTATATGCCAAGGGCGATCGCTACAGAGGCACTTACTTGAATTTGCGAATTCTTGTTGATAGCAATGACCCCTTCATCAGGATAGGTATAGTTGTCAGCAAAAAAGTCAGCAAGTTGGCGGTAACCCGTAATCGATTTAAGCGTCAACTTCGCGCTATTTTTCGTCAACTTCTGTCACAATTGAAAAGTGGATTGCAAATAGTTGTAACAGTGACTACTGTTCAAAGCAAGCCAAGTTATCAAGAACTTTGGGATGACCTAAAGAATTTATTAGCAAAGGCGAAGGTTTTGCATGGCTGTTAATGAGGAAGTTTACTACGAAGGCGCACCTCACATTGGCGATCTAATTATTAGCTTGCTGATGAGTATTTTTGTGATCACAATTCCCTTTGGTGTGGCCGCGATCGCAAGGGCGCTATGGGTACGTTATCGCATCACTAACCGACGTATTACCGTCACAGGTGGTTGGAGAGGACAAACCCGTACAGATATTGTGTATGCGGAAATTGCCAAGATTGTCACTGTCCCTCGTGGTTTGGGCAGTTGGGGGGATATGGTACTGACCCTCAAAGATGGTTCCCGCCTTGAACTAAAGTCTTTACCTAAATTTCGTGAAACATACGAATATATCGAATCGAAGCTAAGCCTCAAAGCGCAAGACATAAGCGGCGCGATTGGCGGTAAAGCTTAAAATATTTAAGGATCGTTCTTGAAAACTAAATCTTGGGCGATCCTAATTTTCATGAGTGATATTTCGTTATCATTCGGATGCAAACCCAACAGTAAAGTAGAAAATGGATTTCGGTGTAGGTTTTCTTTCCAACAACATAATGTTGCCTTTCCTAGATTTTTTCTACGGCATCGTGCCGAATTATGGATTGGCAATTATTGCATTAACGTTGGTTGTCCGTTTTGTGTTGTTCCCCGTTAGTGCTAATCAGCTTCGCAGTATGCGGCGCATGAAAATCGCTAACCCTGTGATGCAACAAAGAATCAAAGAAGTTCAAGAGCGCTATAAGAGTGATCCTGCTAAGCAGCAGGAAGAGCTAGCCAAAGTTAACTCGGCAAACTTTAAAGAATTTGGCAATCCTTTGTCAGGATGTCTACCTGCACTAATTCAATTACCGATCCTGTTTGCGTTGTTTGCAACCCTCCGAGGATCGCCCTTTGCTGATATCAACTATTCTCTCAACTTTCAGATTGCGACTCCTGAGAATGCTGCTCAGATCCAACATCAGCCTTTCACCTCTGCGAGTCAAAATGTTTACTTTGCCGATCGCGTGCATTTCCCAGTTTTAGCTACCGCAGTAAATGGCACAAACTTAGCGATCGGTGATCAATCAAAAATTGTTTTACAAACCGCTCAAGGCAAAGACTTTAATGCTCTCGCTACTGAATATCCAGATGTAGAGCTAACTACTAAGTGGAAAGTTACTAAGGGGCAAGACTTAGTTGAGGTTCTAGAAGATGGAACCGTAATTGCGAAACAAGCTGGTGATGTGACTGTTCAAGCGACAGTGCCTGGACTAGCATCGAACAAAGGTTTCTTGTTTATTAAGGCGCTAGGCAAAACGGGTGTGACTAATGCTGATGGCAGCATTAATTGGGATATCGTGATTATGGTCTTGGGCTTCGGGATCAGTCTCTATGCCAACCAGAATATTTCTAGTGGCTCTACTCCTAAACCTAGCAATGCAACTCCTGAGACTTCGCAACAGGACACGATGAACAAACTCACACCAATTATTTTCTCTGGTATGTTTTTGTTTTTCCCCTTGCCATCAGGTGTAATGCTTTACATGTTGATAGCCAATATTTTCCAGACTCTACAAGCTTTTATTGTTGCTAAAGAACCACTTCCTGAAAACTTGCAAAAATTAGTTGCGGTTTCGGCAAATTCTGCTCCTACTGCCAAGGCTACCAAAGCCGACTCTAAAGCTACCGCATCTAGTAAATCTGAACCGACTAAGACTGTTGAGGCAAAAACTAAACAGACAGTTGTTGTTGACGATAAAGATAAAGATACAAAGAGTCCCACGAAGTCCGCTTTACCCTTTGAGCCTAACTCTTCTAATAAGAAAAAGAAGAAAGGTTCTTAATTAAATTGGGTGGCGCACCGCGTCACCCAATTTAGTATTGAAATTATATTTAACAGAAATTTGATCAGGCAATTTTAAAGTTTATGGAAGATACTTCAGCAAGTGCAAATTGGCTGCAAGAGCTTTTAAGTTTGATGGGTTATACAACATCGGTTGATATTCGTCTTGCGGAAGCATCTCCAGAACAGGTTACTGCTAGCTCTAAGAACTATTGGCTAGAGATAAATGCCGACAGTCTACAGGAGCAGCAAATTCAAAGGTTGATTGGTCGAGATGGCATTGTACTTGACTCTTTACAATATTTGGCTAGTATTCTTCTGAATCTTCACTTACCTGTAGAAGAAACAACAGATCAGAAAAATCATAATTTTTACACCGTTGAATTGAATGGCTATCGTTCAAAACGTTTAACTGATTTGCAGTCCTTGGCGGAGCAAGCAGTGCAACAGGTGCGTGAGACGCAGACCGAGTTTGCCATTAAACAATTGTCGTCCGCCGATCGCCGATATATTCACCAGCTTTTAGAAGAATTTCCAGATATTGAGACCTATAGTCAAGGTCGAGAGCCAAATCGTCATTTGATTGTTAAGTTAGTGAACAGCTAATGGAAAAGTTATATATTCCTCAAATTGCTAGAGCCGTAGAAGCGACTGAAACTTTTGAATTCAAAGAATTTATCGAAGGGCTAGAGACACTAACGCCTGTACAAGGATTAATTAGTGTGCGCCATGTTGGTTCTTTTATCGAGGTTAGTGCTAAAGCTTCGACGATTATGACTTTGACATGCGATCGCACATTGGTGCAATTTAACTACAGGTTGGCGATCGATAATTCTGAGATGATTTGGCTGGCTGAGCCACTACCAGAAAGCGAATATCCCAGAGAACGAGAAATTGAAACAGGCGACTTAGTAGAGTCTCTATCTCCTTCTGGTTATTTTGACCCTGCAACGTGGCTATACGAGCAATTATTGTTAGCAATTCCCTATCCGAAGATTGCGCCTGATGCGCCAGCGCTTGAAGTGACCGATACAAACAATCTCGACGGCTCCAAGGCTCCCATAGATAAGCGTTGGGAAATTTTAAATTCTTTAAAACTACCCGAATAATATTAATAAAACCAAAAGACAAGTGGCGGCGCTTCGCACCGCTACTTGTCTTTTATCAAAAGGGCGTGCTTGGCACGCCCTTTTTGTTATTCAGCACAGGCAAATAACTTTTCTAGTTGTGATTTTTCTGTGGGATTCTCGATGGTTTGGGCAATTTCCTTGGCTTTGTCATGTTGACCGATCGCCCAATAGCTACTACTGATATCCGAGTAGGCTCTGGAGCGAATGTTGGGATCGGGAGCAGTTTTAGCGATCGCCAGACTCTCTTGGAGAATTGGTTCCACTTTATCGGTTAGACCAAATTCACCATAGGTGCTTGCCATAATGTTGAGGGCAAAGAGACGATCAACTGGGGTTTGGAGATTTTTGGCGATCGCCAAGGCTTGATCCCAAGCTTTGCTAGCTAAATCTATCGATTTGGCGGCTTGATATTGGCGACCGACCTCCACTAATAGAGTAAAAACATCAAGCGAAGGAGCTACGGTACTCAATCCTTGCAAACTTTGATCAAACAATTTGATTGCTTCATCGGTTTTCTGATCCTTGGCATAGGCGATCGCGACATTAGCAATACCCACACTTTTTTCAACCGATTTATCATCAAGATTGCCAATTACTTCTAGGGCTTTGTCATACTGCTTTGAAACTAAATATTGACTAGCAACCAGAAATAGCGATCGCGTTTTCAAGAGTTCAGCATTAGCAATTGCTGCTTGTTCGACATCTTTAGGATCGGGTACAGCCTTTTCCTCTTTAGGCGCATCATTTTTTAGAGCTTTATTGGCAAGCTTGGGGGGAGTTTTTTTTGTAGTTTTGGCATTCTTGGCTGCTTCCTTTGCTGAGGAGATGGCATTATCACGAATCGCATCAAACTCTTGGAAAACCGCATTGAGGGAAGCGATCGCCTTGGCATGATTTCCAGCCTGTGCGTAGCTACCTGTAATTTCAACTCTTGCTCTAGATTTGATATTGCGATCTTCAATCATTGGCAATAATTCGGTTGCTGCCGAAATCGAGGCTTCAGAATTGAAATCATCACCAATCTCGGTATAAGCATCAGCGATCGCGGCAAAAGCTCGCGATCGCACATAGGCATCAATAATTTCTGGTGTTGCCTTAGTTGCATCAGCGAGTAAATTTTGAGCAATCTCCTTTTTCCCAGCTTCTCCATAGGCTTGAGCAATTTTGATATTCGCAAAAACTCTATCGACAGGTTCGGGCAAATCCTTGGCGATCGCTAAAGCATTACCTAGGGCATCTACTGCCAACTTAGGCTGTGAAGCTTTAGTCAGACGACCTGCTGTATCCAATAGGGCAAAAGCTTTGAGTGATGGCGTAGTAATCGTATTCGCAGTGGTTAAGCTTTTTTCTAAAACCTTCTTAGCTTGGTCTGGACGCTGCAATTCCAAATATTTGCTTGCGATTTCAGTGTATGCTGCAACCTTTGCTTCGGGAGATGTTCCTGCATCAGCCAAGGACACAAAGCACTGAAGTGGCACACCTTGAAATTTTGGTTCTCCAGCCTTTTTGGGACTAGCAGCCCATACTGCACCTGTTGTTGTGAGATTGACTAACAATGCTAAGCAACCAGCTAGAAGCCGCATCCATATTTTTCGCATAGTTAATTTTGTCCTTGCGTAGATTATTGCGTGAAGATCTCTTGGATTCTACCCAATTAGTTAGCGATCGCACCTAAATATATACTTCAGCATAGTTTAAAAAACATTTCTAAAGTTTGTGGTGATTGCTGCGCGATCGCCACAAACTCTATCAAAACCCAAAGACAAGTGGCGGCGCTTTGCGCCGCCACTTGTCTTTGGGTTTTGATAGAGTTTGTCTTTACGAATATCAAGTTTGTCTGTCTAAAGACAGAAAATATAAGGAAAGATTGTGAATGCCTAAATAATCTGTTACATTACTAAACATAAGTTAATTAATTACAAAGGTAATTCGATTATGTCTGACGAAAGCCGTAACGTATGGAATTGGGGTTTCACTTCTGGTGCTGAAAACTGGAATGGACGCTTAGCAATGATTGGATTTGTATCTGCATTAGCAATCGAGCTAATCAGTGGTCAAGGTGTATTGCACTTCTGGGGCATCCTATAATTTTTTAAGATTTTGCCAATAAAAAACCTCGACTAGTCGAGGTTTTTTATTGGCAAAATTAAGGCTGTGTAACGCCTTTAATTTTATTCAGCAGCAGCATCAGCAACGGCTACTGGTTCTTCAGCGTCAGGAATGATTGCTTCCGCATCTTCGGCTTCAACAGCTTCTGGCTCAAGTTTGATCGTCATATAACGAATTACATCATCAGCTAGACGCATAGATTTTTCTAGGCTCTCAATGGTTTTAGGAGTTGCAGTGTAATTTACTTGGATGTAAATTCCTTCGCGATGCCCTTTAATGTCATAGGCTAATCTCCGTCTGCCACGATGTTGAATCGTGATGTCTTCAGATTCTTGTTGTACTAAGAAATCTTGATATTTGGCGATCGCGGCATCAGCTTCCTGATCGGGAAGATCGGGACGCAGAATATACATGGTTTCGTACAAACGCTTAACAGTCATCTAATTTTTTCCTTACGGTCAGTATTTGGCTTCTATTAATTTAGTTTTAGAAGCAAGGATTTACTATTATATCGCTTCCAGCCAATTGATCAACATAAAAACCAAAAATAAGATGGCGGAGCTTAGCTCCGCCATCTTATTACCAAAACACAAAATGGCTACGCCATTTTGTGTTTTTAAAACCCTTACTGGGTTTGGTTTTTAATTCACAAAAGTGTGGCAACACTTTCGGGAATTGGTATTATTTGTTTTTTTATGGAGACAATATTTTCGTCTCCTGAATTTTATATATTAATCGTATAATTAAACAGTAAGTAGCTCTTTGAGCCACTTGCGCTCAATGGCAATTAGAGGCAGATAAAGTGAACACAATGACAGTGAAAACTAATACGATCGCTGATGTCTTGATTGTCGAAGATGAACTGGTTACTGCCAATGCACTCTCAGATGTTCTATCAGATTTGGGCTATAGAGTTTTGGCGATCGTTGATAGTAGTGATAGTGCCATCTCTCTTGTTCATCAGAAGTTACCAGATATTATTTTGATGGATATTAAATTGAGAGGTGCAGATAGTGGGATCACTGCGACCAATGAGATTCATAAAATAGCGCCGATCCCCGTAATTTATCTAACTGCTTTTAGCGATCCTGAGACGTTAGAACTAGCGATCGCTACTTCCCCCTATGGATATCTTACTAAACCCCTTAGATATGCGGAAGTGAATGTCGCAATTATGCTTGCCTTAAAGAAACATCACGAAGAAAAAATATTGCAAGAAGCTCTGGACAAAGAAAAAGCTCTGCATATTTTAAAATCTCGTTTACTTGCCATGGCATCCCATGAATTTTCAACTCCGATGTCAGTAATTAGATTATTGATTTGGAAATTACAAAATTTTGAAGAGCAACTGACTAAAGAAAGTAGAGCTAAAAATCTTGCTTCTATTCAATCAGCAATTAAAGATATTAATTGGTTGCTGGAAGAAGTTAAGTTTATTGCTTGTTCTGAATCAGGGAAATTCCCATTTAATCCTGAAAATGTAGATGCGATCACCTATTGCCAACAACTAGTTGACAGCTTTCAAACAGAAGATAGTACCCGCAAGTGTCGAATTAAATTTCATAGCCAAGGTCAATGTCAAAAGTTAAAAGTTGATAAAAAGCTGCTATGGCACATATTTATGAATTTAATTTCTAATGCCATTAAATATTCCTACGAAGGAGGCACTATTGATGTGGAAGTAATATGCAAATCAAAGCAATTATTTCTAAGTATTTGCGATCATGGTATTGGCATACCTAATGAATATTTAAACAACCTATTTTTGCCATTTTTAAGGGCTGAAAATGTTGGTAACGTTAAAGGTCTAGGCATGGGATTATACATAGTAAAACAAGCTGTAGAAGCTCATTCTGGAAAAATAGCAGTAGAAAGTGAAGTGAATATGGGTACAAAGTTTACAGTTGTTTTACCATCGGCAGACAGTTTGTAAAAGTATAAAAAAATGGGCGTAGTATAGATCAAAATCTGTAATTCCTATTTTTATATCTTTAGGAGTAACTCTTTAGGATTATTTTTTATCCTTGATTTAAAGTGATCATCTATTGAATTTAGAACGAATTATAACTTGTAAAGTAGATAGGGTAAGAATCCCCCACTTTTGCTAAGTTCCTAATAGTGTAGTAAAAGCAAATTAAAAGTGTATTTAACAATACTTTACATATTAAAGAAACAGATGTAAGGTTTTAGGCATGTTAAAAGTCTGTATCAATTTTCCTTTATTACGGCATAGATCATGTTTCCTAAAGGAGGTAACGGGATGACAGAACTAGGGAAGAACTGGAAAGATTAATCATCGGCTGCTTACTCGTTGTGAGCAACGTGACTAAACTAAAACTTTTTAAAACTCAACGCATATAGAAGTTTGGTCACAAGTTGTTGGCAATGAGATTATTTACCGTCTCACAAAATTTACTTTGGGTAGGTTTTAGTTAGCGGCATAGGCTGACAAACTTACATCAATAACAAATAGTAAAACTAGTGAGACCTCAATATTGGAGGTTTTATGAATGTTCGTGGAAAAACAGCTCTAATTACTGGAGCTTCGAGGGGTATTGGTCGGGCGATCGCTTTAGAGCTAGCCCAAAAGGGAGTTAAATGCTTGATCTTGGTTGCTCGCGATCTAGAACGCTTAAATTCCGTTGCTTCAGAAGTGGAAGCTCTAGGCATCGAAGCGGTGAGTTTACCTCTAGATCTATCGCAGACGATCGAGGTGAATATTGCGATCGCCCAAGTATGGCGTGATTGTGGCCCAATTGACATTTTGGTGAACTGTGCAGGTGTGGCGCATCAATCATCATTTTTGCGATCGCGCTTACAGGATGTGCAGTCAGAGATCGAAGTCAATCTACTTGGTATGTATGCAATCACGCGGATGGTGGCAAGACGGATGGCAGTGCAGCGCAATGGTCGAATCGTCAATGTCTCTAGCCTTATGGGTAAAGTTGCTGCGCCGACGATGGCAACCTATTCCGCGACTAAATTTGCGATCTTAGGATTCACTCAAGCTCTGCGCGGTGAATTGGCAGCTTACAACATCAAGGTGTCAGCGTTACTTCCATCCCTCACGGATACAGATATGGCACAGGATTTGGAATGGTTTCGCTGGGTTGCCATGATGACTCCCAAGCAAGTCGCCAAGGCTCTGATTGCAGGGCTAGATCGTGAGGCTCCTGAAATTCTTGTTGGATGGCAAAGTCATATGGCAGTCTGGTGTCATCGTCTATTTCCATTCCTAATGGAAAAGATCTTGCTGATTGCTGCTCCTAAAGTTGGCTAAGGTTCTATAGCAACGTAAGAGATAGCTAGGAAAAATCAAAACCCAAAAGATGAGTGGCGGCGCGAAGCGCCGCCACTCATCTTTTGGGTTTTATGTCCTAAGCAAAACTTCCATTGCTATAAATAGAGAAAGCTGCTTAGCAGCTTTCTCTATCTTTGACTAATATCAGCGCTTGGTTCTCAAAATCGTAAATACTAACCACAATCCCAATAAGCTAGCAGTTGCAAAAAGACCATTACTCAGAATTAGCAATTGCGGCGAGGATTGATTAGTCGAGATAAATGCTGCACCAATAATTAGGGAGCCAATAATTAATCCAGATGTGAGGCGATTTGAGACATCTTCTAGTGTTGTCCGTAGTGCATTCAGATCCTGAAGATGGATATTCAAGCGAAAGGTTTCATTGCTCAATTGCTCTAGCAGAAACTCCACTTGGCGAGGTGCTTTTAGATATAATTGCTTCAACTCCAAGCCAGTTTTCAACATTGCTTGCATAGGATTATGTCCGAGTAGCTGTTGCTGAAACATGTCTGACATCAAGGGTTTCATTTCATCCCAAATGTTGACAGAGTTATCAAATGCTCTCCCCGTTCCATCAAGGTTAGTGATCGATTTTGCTAGTAATCCTATGTTGCTAGGCATCCGTAAATTATTATTATGAGCAATTTGGAGAATATCCTGTAATGCCGAACCCAGCTTTAAATCAACTAAACTTAAGCCATAGAACTTCTTTAAGAGATTGTCATAATCGGTCTGAAGTTGCCGCAGATTGATCGGCTGAGATGAATCCAGAGGATTTGCGAGTTGTAGCGTCACCTGAGCGCAACGTTCGGCATCGAAATCGAGCATGGCTAGGAGCAATTCGACAAGAGATTCTCTCAGTTTGGGGTTGAGAGTTCCCATCATGCCGCAATCGAGAATCGCAGCGCGACCATCCTGTAGATAGAACAAGTTTCCAGGGTGGGGATCGGCATGAAAAAAGCCATCTACGACATATTGCTGCAAAAAAGCGCGAAAAAGGTGTCGGGTGAGATCGTGACGTTCTGACTCAATATTTCCGAGAGAGTTTTTGCCTTTAAGTTCTGCTTTAAGAAGTGATGTACCATCTAGCCATTCCAGCACCAAAATCTTGGCACTAGTTAACTCGCGGTAAACTTTCGGCACAGTAATTCTCTGGGAATTGCACCACTTCCCTTTAGCTAGATTTTCGCGTAAGCGCTCTGTAAAACTGGCTTCCTGAACAAAATTAAGTTCGTTATGTAAAGATTGGGCAAACTCATCGGCTAGTGACACCAAGTTATATCGCTTCCCCATCTCTGTACCCGAAAGCCTTACAGCAATTCGCTTGAGAACTGCCATATCTTCAGCAACAGTAAGCTCAATGCCAGCCCGTTGAATCTTCAGGGCTACTTGTTGTCCATCTTTGAGGGTGGCACGATGCACTTGGGCAATGGAACCAGCCGCGATCGCATTTGGATCTATTTTGTCAAAGATATCCTCTATCGGTCTTGGTAAATTTTGCTGTAAAACTGGTGCGATCGCCTCCCAGTCTACTGGGGGAACATTCGATTGGAGGTGGCTCAGTGACTCAATATAGGTAGCGGGGAGGAGATCTGGACGGGTACTTAAAAGCTGTCCAAATTTTATATAAACTGGCCCCAGATCAATCAGGATGCTACACAAAATTTCTGGCATTGGCGCATAGTGATGTTCGCTCTGACCAAGAGTAAGCATCTGATGTAGATATTCCCACCCATGTTTGAGCAGGATGGCGATGACTTCTCGCTCACGCGCTTGGGGATTAATTGTCACTTTCGCTTTTATTGGCTGTCTCCTATTTTCTGAGCTAGCTACATTATAGGAGACAGCCAA
>NZ_NDHW01000175.1 GCF_002251945.1 Pseudanabaena sp. SR411 | reverse complement strand
GTGGCTTTGATTTCATCGCTGAAAATCACTCTCTTAGTCCTATATAAATTGAAAACAAGAATTTTATATCCCTATTTCTATAATCTTTGGTATCTTATTTCTTCGCAAGCCCCTTAGGGATTAGTTCACACAGTTTCTCAATCTAAACATCATAGCGATTGCGATCGCAATTACCAAAAGTAATACCAAGTTAAGAAATGGCTACGCCATTTCTTAACTTGAAAACCATTACTGGATTTAGTTTTTAATTCACAAAAGTGTGATAAGCACTTTTGTGAATTGGTATAGTAATGCAAGAGATAGATAGGACAGATCAAAACCCAAAAGATGAGTGGCGGCGCTTCTCGCCGCCACTCATCTTTTGGGTTTTATGTCCTGAGTAAATCTTACATTGCTGTATAAGACGATCGCCACAAAAAGCATCAAAAAATATTTGACAAGATGCACCATTCTTGTTGTATGATATAAGTCTTGAAAAAAGGGCGAATGGCGGAATTGGTAGACGCATCAGACTCAAAATCTGACGACTTCGGTCATGAGAGTTCGATTCTCTCTTTGCCCATAAAAAACAAAAAGACCTCCCACAAAGTGAGAGGTCTTTTTTATACGGAAAGTTTTTGTAAGACTGAACTTGTAGAAACGATATGACGATCTAAGCCGAGAACTTTTGGCTCAATACCGATCGCTAGTCCAATCAATTGAGGTAAATGCAAAATCGGAATCCCTAATTTGTGACCAATCACCTTTTCAACTTCAGGTTGACGCGAATCGAGATTGAGATGACAAAGCGGACATGGCGTAACAATACAATCTGCGCCTGCGGCGATCGCTGCCGTTAGATGTCGTCCTGCCATCGAGAAAGATTCTTTGGGGGCATAGCTAGAAATTGGCCATCCACAACATTGCACCCGACCTTCGTAATACACAGGAGTTGCGCCGACAGTACGAAAAATATTTTCCAGAGCTTCGGGTTTGAAGGGATCGTCGAAACGAGTGACCGTTTGCGATCGCAATAAGTAGCAACCATAAAAAGAAGCACATTTAAGATTAGCTAAAGAACGAGTTACTTTAGCGGCGATATTTTCTAAGCCATAGTCGCGGATCAGAATCCAGAGTAAATGCAAAACTTCTGTAGAACCTTGGAAATTATGTCCTTGAGTATTCAGTAACGCATTTACTTCGTCTTTGCGTGAGGAATCTGAGCTTTTAAGCTTATCGTTAACACGACCGAGTACACCCTGACAGGTGCTACATTGCGTCATTACTGTGAGATTTAATTCTTCGGCAAGAGAAATATTGCGGGCATTGATTACGTCCTCCATTAGTTCGTCGGTTTCCTTGAATGTGCCAGAACCGCAACAGGTTGCCTTAGTCAATTCCACCAGTTCAATTCCTAAGGCTTGAGCGATCGCCGTTGTCGATGCATGTAGCTCTTTGCAAGCACCCTTAGCAACACATCCTGAGTAATAAGCGTATTTCAATGCTTTAGTTTCTGTCATTTCTCTGATCGCAAAATCTTTCCCTTTCGCTTCTAAATTACCACCAAAAAAGAGAGGCGGCGCAATGCGCCGCCTCTCTTTTTAATTAATTAAGCTGTGACTAGCTCAGGACGCTTGCTGTTGCGAATACCTTTGATTGCTTCAGCGTAGTCAGGAGCGTTAAATACTGCGGAACCCGCAACAATCGCATTAGCACCAGCTTCTAGAACTTGCCAAGTGTTGTTAGCCTTGAGACCACCATCAACTTCAATCCAAGGATCGAGTCCGCGATCGTCACACATTTGACGCAACTTAGCGATTTTAGGAATCACGTTAGGAATGAAGCTTTGTCCGCCAAATCCGGGGTTTACACTCATAATCAAAACCAAGTCGCATAGATCGAGAACATACTCAATAAAGCTCAAAGGTGTCGAAGGGTTAAGAGAAACACCAGCGAGTTTACCAAGTTCCTTGATTTGGCAAAGATTGCGATGTAGGTGAGGGCAAGCAGTATGCTCTGCATGAACGGTGATGATGTCTGCCCCAGCCTTAGCAAAGTCAGGCACATATCTTTCTGGCTCAGTAATCATCAAATGTACGTCTAAAATTTTGGTCGTCACAGGACGAATAGCCGAAACGATCAATGGGCCAATGGTGATGTTGGGGACAAAGTGACCATCCATCACATCAACGTGAATCCAGTCTGCACCCGCCGCATCAACTGCACGAATGTCGTCACCTAAACGGCTAAAGTCAGCAGACAAGATTGAAGGGGAAATAACTGTGGACTTTTTAGGCATATGATTTACGGGGGGCTTAGCTTTACAAAGATCTAAAAAACAGCAGATAAAGGTAGTTTTAACTACAGTCCTGTATTAATTATTAATTAAATTTAGCAGTTTTGATCAATTAAGGGCTAAAAAATAGAAATGGTGCTAAGCACCATTTCTATTTTTTAGCCCTTAACTCAAACCTAGAAACTGCAGATGAACGGCAAATAGACTAATAGTATATGTCCCAAATCCAAGCAGAATACAAACTGGTAATGTTAAAAACCAAGCTAATAGCAAGTTTTTTAGAGTATTGCTCTGAACTCCAGCCCGATTCGCTACCATCGATCCAGCGATGCCTGATGAAAGTATATGGGTGGTACTAACGGGTAGTCCGAAATAATCGGCTGTACCGATTGTGGTCATAGTGACTAGTTCCGCGATCGCACCTTGGGCATAGTTAAGCGGCTCTTTCCCAATCTTTTCACCGACAGTAACAACTACCCGTTTCCATCCAATCATTGTTCCCGCTCCAAGGGCAATGGCAATGGTAATTTTTACCCAATAGGGAATGAATTTGGTCGTTTGATCTAATTGATTGCGATAGTCAGTTAGTAAATATTGTTCATCAAGATTAGCTAATTTCTCTTGTTTTTCTAATTTAGTAATTGCACTAGCAACAAGATAAATATCATTTCTAATTTGGGTGCGATCGCTCTCTGACAGATCTACAAAATTACTACTGATTGACAAACTATTGTTAATTAATTGACTTTCCGAAGCTAGCGATCGCCAAGTATTTTCATTTAGTTGACCTTGTGGTTTTAAGAAGTTCGTAAGTTCTATTTGACTATTCTCGAAAATCAAATCATGAACTAAAGTTTTGGGTATCTGTGCTGTAAATACGGGAATAACTGCTTGTGATGTAGTGACCAATTGGGCGATCGCTTGAGGACTAGTGTGCGTATTTAACGAGAAAGTACTTGGCAGTAAAATCACTAAAATCAGCATCATTAAGCCCATTCCTTTTTGACCATCATTAGAGCCATGGGCAAAACTGACTCCTGTACAGGTCAGAATTAGCAAAGTCCTAATCCCCAAGGGTGGAGCATCCTCTGCTGGTGCAGTATAGAGATTTTCTTGTTTAATCAGAGCTTTGGCAATGATAAATAATAATGCGGCTCCACAAAATCCGATCAATGGTGAAATAAGAAGGGAAAGCAACACTTCCTGCATTTGTAGCCAATTGATGCCATCCCACCAGTTTTGGTCTGTAGATAAAGCTGAATTCGCTAAACCGATTCCCAAAATTGCACCAATTAACGTATGTGTACTGGATACAGGTAATCCCAAATACCAAGTTCCAAAGTTCCAAATAATTGCAGAAGTAAGTAAAGCCAAAACCATAATCAAACTTTGGCTTGAATCTGCTTTAACTAGTAATTCCACAGGCAATAAAGCCACAATTGCAAAAGCGACAGCACCGCTCGATGTGATCACACCTAATAAATTGCAAATTCCTGACCAAATAACTGCGTATGTTGGCTTGAGTGTATTTGTATAAATAACAGTCGCTACAGCATTAGCTGTGTCGTGAAATCCATTCACGAACTCAAAACCAATCACTAAGGCGATCGCTAAGCCTAAAAATAGATATTCCATTTTTTACTCCACGATACTTGTGTTGTAGCTATTGCCAAGTGTATTAGGACAAATCAAAACTCAAGACTTGATGGGCGGCGCTTCGCGCCGCCCATCCTTACCTACTTGGCACTACTCAAGGTGCTGCAAAACTAATCTTCTTGTTTTTCTAGCGATCGCCACCAACGACTGAGGGGAAAGTAAATAGCAGGTGACCATAAACTACTCAAAATTGCCGAACTAAGGGCAATCCGTTGTTGTAAAGCCCAAACATTATCCATTTCGGCTCCCATGGCAGTTAATTGCACTGCGTGCATAGTTTCGACAATTACCGCCATGCCAAACACAATTAAAGCGATTGAAATAAAGTCCTCTTGCATATACCGTTGTTTCTGCAAAAGTGAGGTTAGTCCTCCAGCGATCGCTAGTCCCAAAGCATGGGTTGGCGAAACATGCATGTCCGCAAAAGTCATACTATCCTGTATAAATCCCATGGCAATCCCTGCCATTACTGACAAAAAGACAGGACGGTTGACACTCCACGCCACTAGCCAGATTAGTAACCAGTTAGGAGCAATTCCCATCAAGGTCATGCCTGGGAATCTGGTATACATCGCTAAAATACAAATTAGCAGTGAACCAATAGTCACAGCCCAGTTTAAGAACTTTTTAGATAGGGAAACTTTGCGATCGAGCATTATTTCTGATGACTAGGTTATAGCCTCTCTTGAAAAGGATATACCTCCACATAATCTAATAATCCTAAAGGAGTCGAAAACTCAACGATCGCTTCAGGGGCGGGTTGCTTATCAAGATTTATGGATTTAATCCGACCAACAGGCACATTTTCAGGAAATAGTGTACTAAATTGTGAAGTATGCACAATATCTCCAACTTTTACATCAGGATCGCGCTCAAAAAAGTCTAGTGTCGCGGTATTTTGGCTTTGCCCTTTGAGCATTCCACTAAAACGACTGCGACTAACGACCACACCAACCTGACTATTGGGATCACTGATTAGCAAAATTTGACTACTGTTGGGGGAAACATGGGTAACACGACCAACTAATCCACCGGGTGCAACCACTACTGCACCTGATTTAATCCCATCATTGCTACCTTTGCCAATTAAGATTTGATTCCACCAAGAATCGGCCCCACGACCGATCACAGTTGCCCAAACACCAACATCCTTAGGATTCGCTCTTACCTTCAAAAGTTCTTTCATTCTCTGGTTTTGGGACTCTAGCTCAGTCAAGCGATAGCGAAGTTCGCGTACTTGAGCATCTTGCAATAATTCTTGCTTAGATACACTTGATTGAAAAGGGCGACTGAGAAACTGATAGGTTTCCATAATCGCTACACCTTGAGTTTGGCGGATAAACCAGGCAAGCCCAATTCCAGCAGTAACCACAACAGTCTGAAAGCTATAACGCTCCCACCAACTACGGATTGAATCCATGAAAAATTTACCTATAAACTTTTCAAGCGACTGGTTAATACACGACCAAGATTTTTATAATCTTCTAAAACGCGACCAGCACCAATTACCACACAGTCCAAAGGAGCTGGGGCAATATGAGTGATAATTCCAGTCTCATGACTAATCAGGGTGTCAATACCATTCAGCATGGCTCCACCACCAGCCAACATAATGCCGCGATCGATAATATCAGCAGCTAGTTCAGGAGGTGTACGCTCTAGGGTTCGTTTTACAGCTTCAATAATCACGGAGAGCGGCTCACTCATGCTTTCGCGAATTTCCGAAGATTTTACAGTGACGGTACGAGGTAAGCCTGATAGCAGGTGTAAGCCTCTCACCTCCATCGAAGTTTCTTCTTTAATGGGATAAGCTGAACCAATTTTAATTTTAATTTCTTCTGAAGTACGTTCCCCAACGACAAGATTATGTACAGTCTTCATGTACTTCATGATTGCTTCGCTGAGTTCGTCACCTGCAACACGCACGGACTCACTCAATACAATTCCCTGCAAACTCATGACCGCAACTTCGGTAGTTCCACCACCAATGTCAATGATCATGTTCCCCGTTGCTTCGGTTACAGGTAGTCCGGCTCCGATCGCCGCCGCGATCGGCTCATCAATTGGGTAAACTTCACTTGCGCCAGCACGACGGGCGGCATCCATAACTGCACGCCATTCCACGCCTGTTACACCACTGGGAATGCCGATCGCAATGCGCGGATTAAAAACACCTTTCTTAACTTTCTGAATGAATGAGCGCAACATCAACTCAGCCGAGTCAAAGTCAGCAATTACGCCATCTTTGAGCGGACGCACTGCAATGATGTCACCGGGGGTGCGACCAATCATTTTATTGGCTTCATTTCCGACCGCATAGGCAGTCTTATCGCGTTGATCAATCGCGACAACGGATGGCTCTTGCAGAACGATACCTTCGCCAGACACATAAATAAGTGTGTTAGCAGTACCAAGGTCAATGCCGATGTCTTTCGTAAAATGGCGTAATAAACCCACAGTCAACTCTTCCAGTGGTCAAACTAGCTATATATTCTTAACATTTTATTACGATTGTTGTCACTTAGTCTAGTCTTCTTAACTATTCCGAAAGTCTTGTATTTGTAAACAAAGGTGAAAAGTAAGGTGAAAAGTATTGTAAAGCAATACTTTAGGAAACCGATTTTGGTGTTTCTCGCCTTCGTTTATTAAGATTGCTTTGTTATTATGAGGAGTGTAAGTAAAAATTAACGATTATCCAATGAGTGATTGGCTAGAACATACCGTCCAAACTGAAGTGGCTATTCCCGTGGAATATGCGTGGTCTTTGTGGTCAGATTTGCAAGCTATGCCCCGTTGGATGAAGTGGATTGACTCTGTGATAGTCACTGCCGATCCTGAAATATCTGCTTGGAAACTCGGCACAAACGGCTTAACCTTTACTTGGAAATCTCGCATTCTGAAGCAAATTCCCAACCAAATTATTCAATGGGAGTCGATTGGTGGTCTGCCAAATCGTGGGGCTGTAAGATTTTATGGTCGTCCTAATAACATGACGATTGTGAAGTTAAGCATTGCCTATGCAATTCCTGCGATCGGACAGCTTATGGATAATTTGTTTCTAGGACAGATTGTGGAATCTACTTTGCAAGCGGATTTAGATAGATTCAGAATTTATGCACAAGAAGATTTTGCTAAAACCATGTAAATCAAGAGGGTGCAAAGCACCCTCTTGATTTACATGCTTCTAAAAGATTGATCGCTGTCCTTCAGGACTAACACCAATAATTGTTAGTTGGCAATCTAGAACTGAGAAGCCATACTTATCAGCAACTTTTTTACTGATTGTAAGAATTTGATCGTTTTTAAACTCAATCACACGATTTGTTTTAACACAGACTAAATGGTGGTGATGGTGAGGCTTGGGCTGATTAATTTCATAATGTTTATGATCTTCGGTGAGTTCGAGTTCACGCAAAATTCCCATCCGCGCCATCATTTTCACGGTGCGATAAATTGTCGAAAGACTAATATTCTCGCCTTGCGATTTTAGCCGCTCGTAAAGATCCTCAGCACTGAGATGCTGTCCCTCTGGTAAGGTCTGGAATGTACTTAAAATCACCTCGCGCTGCGGTGTCATGCGACAACCTTTTGAGTTGAGTTCAGCCTTGAGGGATTCAGGTGAATAGGTGGTCTCCGCAGAAGTCATAGCATTATCAATAACGATAGCTTCTTGAGAATAACATAAATGTCATTAGCAGACAGCAATTCTCAGCAAAACCAATGTTAGTGTTTTCAGCGCCTGCGGCGCTGAAAACACTAACATTGGTTTTGCCTAAAAGTAGAGTGGGCAAGCCCCACTCTACTCCTTTCTATGTTATGTTTAGCAACCCTACTTAAAAGTTATTAGCTATGTCAACGTTGCCCCGTGCGATTATTCATCGTAAAAAAGTCGATGCGGTTCAGCGTTTTCACCCTTGGATTTTTTCAGGTGCGATCGCCAAAATGCAAGGACAAGTCAATGATGGTGACTTAGTAGAAGCCTATAGCGAAGATGGCAAGTTTTTAGCAATCGGCTTGTGGGGTATGGGTAGCATTGCGATTAAGGTGCTATCGTTTCAGCCTGTGGAGTCGATGCAAAGTTTATTGCGCGATCGCCTCCAGCAAGCATTTACTTTGAGAAAGCAACTAGGATTAATCGATAATCCAGATACAAATTGCTATCGCTTGATTAATTCGGAAGGTGATGGTTTAGCAGGATTAATTATTGATGTTTATGGTGAGACAGCGGTTTTGCAATGCCATTCACTGGGGACATATGGATATCGGCAGGAAATTGCAGAAATATTAAAGGAAATTTATGGCGATCGCTTGCAAGCTGTTTACGACAAAAGCTCGGCGACTCTTTCGCGCAAATCACAAACTCAGTCTCAGGATGGTTTATTAATCGGTGAAAAATCTACTGATAGTGCCGAAATTTTAGAATATGGACATCGCTTTATTGTTGATTGGGAAAGGGGACAAAAGACAGGTTTCTTCTTAGATCAACGCGAAAATCGCCGCCTATTTGGTAATTATGCAACAGGCAAAAAAGTTTTAAATACCTTCTGCTATTCGGGCGGATTTTCAGTTTATGCAGTGGCGGCGGGGGCGCGAGAAGTACATTCGATTGATAGCTCAGTCAAGGCGATGGAATGGACAGATCGGAATATTGCTGCAAATTTTGATGCTGAGCGTCAGGCGACCCATACTTCTTTTACAGGCGATGTCTTTGATTTTCTGAAGCAATGCGATCACGATTATGATGCGATCGTGCTTGACCCACCTGCTTTTGCTAAAAGTTTGTCGGCGCGACATTCAGCAATGCAAGCCTATAGGCGGTTGAATTTGCAAGCCATGTCTAAATTAAAAAGTGGTGGTTTACTATTCACTTTTTCTTGTTCTCAAGTAGTGAACGTGGAGAATTTTACGGGTGCGGTGACTGCTGCTGCGATCGAGTCAGGTCGTACAATCAAGGTTTTACATCATTTAACCCATCCTGCCGATCATCCTACGAGTATTTTTCATCCTGAAGGCGCGTATCTGAAGGGCTTAGTTTTGAGCGTTATCTAATAAAAAGCCATGCTTTGCATGGCTTTTTATTATTTGTCAGAAAATGCCAGAAAACTTCTATAAAAAATTGCTTTTATGTCGCTACAATATGTCCACCTTATTGGTGAGGATGTAGGGATATGTATAGAAAGCATCAGAAAATGTCAGTTGCTAATATTGGCGCAACTATCTTAGCGGCAGTTGTGGGAGCGATCGTTGTGCCGATGCCGACACAGGCTCAGCACACAACTGTTAACCCCGCAAATCCTGCTGTTCGCAATGAAGCCGATCGCTTGCTTGATCTTGGCTATGTACAACTCAAAGATGGTAAACCGCGTGAAGCCATTAAAACTTGGCTCTATGCGATCGGCTATTACCGTCGCATTAATGACCAACCTGCGATCGCCTACACACTGGCAAGGGTGAGCGATGCCTATGAAATGATGGGAGCAGCGAACGCCGCTCAAGATACAACTCGCCAAAGAATCCGTTATGCCAATACTTTGCAAGACAATGGCGCAAAGTTAGAAAGCTCCAATAATCTGGTCAGTTTTGAGATTGCCCAAAATAAACTTGAATCTGCGGCGAAACTGAACAAGGAAACTCTTGATCTGGCTATTCAAAATGATCAAGGACTGAATACTGGGCTTGCTCTGAATAACAAAGGCTTAATCGCAGGACGTTATGGAGACCATATGGCGGCAATCAAGCTCTACTATGCATCGATCAAAAAATATCCACTCCGTGAGGCGATCGGTGAGGGCTATGTCTATGTCAATAGCGGCGATAGTTTCATGTCGTTGGACAATTACAAAGCAGCGATCAAGGACTATGGCATGGCTCTAACGATCGCCCGCCAATATCGCAATTATCCCCTGATGGCTGTGGCAAGCGATCGCTTGATTGCGGCTTATCTTGAAGTCCCTAATTTTTATCGGATCGAGGAATTATTGCAAAATCGATCGAGCTTGGCTTTGGTAATGGGTGATCGCGAAACGGCGGCGATCGCACAGCGATATTTGGGTGATTTGTACTTATCTTTTGGAAATCTGCCAAAATCACGCGCTGCTTACCAAGAGTCCTATGATTTTGCTGCTATGCTAGAAGATACTTCTGGCTTGCAACTGCGACAAGCTTATTACAAATTGCAAGCTCTAGAAAGAATGTGATTTTGGCTAGGTGACGCTATGCGCCACCTAGAATCAAATATAAAAGCGATTTTTATTTAAAAATTTAGTAAAAAATCTTAAATTTGCCATGCCAGCGATCGTCATTCCACGTCGGTTAGATGTAGCTGCTCTTGATCAAGCTGATCTTGATCAGGCTTCAGTCTCCACTGCTCCCACTCAGCATATCCTGCCCAATGGGGTAAAGATTATTGCTGAACAGATTCCTGTTGATGCGGTCAATCTCAGTATTTGGGTTGACGTTGGCTCTGCGGTCGAGAGTGATGATATCAACGGCATGGCTCATTTCCTAGAACACATGGTGTTCAAAGGTAGCGATCGCCTTGGCTTAGGGGAATTTGAACAGGCGATCGAGTCTCATGGTGGTAATACTAATGCGGCTACAAGTCAGGACTACACGCATTTTTATATTAATGTTGCGCCTAAAGATTTTGCGAAACTTGCGCCTCTACAACTGGATATAGTCCTAAAATCTAGCATTCCTGACGAAGAATTTCAGCGCGAACGTCATGTAGTACTAGAAGAAATTCGGCGCAGCGAAGATAATCCCGATCGCCGTATTTATCGTCATATTTCGGAATTAGTGTATGAGCAGTTACCCTACCGTCGTGCTGTTCTGGGCCCCGTAGATGTGATTGAAAACGTCACCTCAGAGCAAATGCGATCATTTCATCGCAAATGGTATGCGCCCCCAAATATGACGATCGCCGTTGTGGGCAATTTACCTGTCAGCGAGATGATCGGTGTGATTGCGAATTATTTTGAGACTCAAAATGAAGGAAATGCGATCGCTGTCAAACCAAAGCACAGGGACTTTACATCCGAAAAGCCTTTTACGGAAGTTGTGCGGCGGGAAGTCACTGATTCAAGTCTGAAGCAAGCCAGACTGAGCATATCATGGCGCGTTGCTGGTTTAAGAGATTTAGCGGAAACCTATCCCTTAAGTATTTTGGCGAACATTCTTGGCAGTGGACGTACTTCACGGATGGTGCAGGACTTGCGCGAAAATCGACGGATTGTCGATCGCATTTCTGTGAGCAATTCAGCGATGCGTTGGCAAGGAACTTTTCAAGTATTTGCGAAGTTGAATGTGGAAGATGTGGCGATCGTGGAGCAAGCAATTCGTGAACATATCCTCAAATTGCATGAAACTCCTGTTACTGATGAGGAATTAGCCAAGATCCGCACTCAAGTTAGCAATCGCTTCATCTTTGGCAATGAATCACCCAAGGAACGCGCTGGTATTTATGGCTATTACGATCGCATTGTCGGTTCGCTAGAGCCAGCTTTAAACTATCCTGATCTGATGAAATCGATCACCAAAGAGGACATTCAAGCTGCTGTTCGCAAATACCTCAATCCTGATGCCTACGGTATTTTGATTGTCAAACCTTAAGTGTGAAACTAGGCGATCAGAATGCTAGTAATAGTCAGCTAATGTGAAATGGACATTCCACATTAGCTGATAAAAACATCGCAAATACGTCGCTCATAATTTAGCTGACCATTAACTAGTCACCATTGTGAAGGGTGAGCATAAGCTCTGGAAGCTATAATTACACTAAATCTCTAGCTATACTAAAATTTTATGACCCAAACTTTGACTTTAGAGTTGAATGACCAGTTTTTTGCTGCTCTTCATCAGCAAGCACAAAGTATTGGTATTCCGCCAGAAAATTTAGTTGTAAAGCTGCTTGAACAAAACTTTGCTCAGATGTTTAAACTCTTACCAACTGATGCCGAAAAAGAACGAAGAACATCAAAATTTGAGCGTCATTTTGGAGAGATTGATCTAAATATTGCTATGAATTTAGACAATGAAAGTATTGATGCTGACTTAGCAAAAGAATATGCCAGTAACCACGAGGAGGAATAATGCTTCTCGATACGTCAGGGTTGCTTTGCCTCCATTACAAAACTGAACCTCTCCACACACAAGCTTGTAACGAATACAAAAAATCTTTAACTCGACTAACGCATAGCTATATCGTTGCTGAATATGTAGCCTTAGCTAACGCGAGAAGACTTCCGCGTGATTTCATGCTTGCTTTCATCGTTGATTTATTGGATAACCCAGATATAGAGATAGTTTGGATAAATGAACAGCTACATCGAGAAGCCGTTGAGCTATTATAGCTATAGCCACCTGTATCAGGACAAATCAAAACCCAAATAGTGTGAGGCGGCGCGAAGCGCCGCCTCACACTATTTGGGTTTTATGTCCTAACAAGAATGGCTACAGCTATAACTTTGAGACTGGATAAAACTTACTCTTTATGCGATGCAGTCAGCTTTGTTTTGATGAAGCAAAGAGGAATTACTGAAGCATTAACAACTGATCGTCACTTTGAGCAAGAAGGTTTTACTCGGTTATCGCGCCCAGAAACTTAAACGTATCCCCTAGCGATCGCCTATATGCCAAAATTAGAACACTGAAGATATTGATTTAGCCATGCAGCAGTTACTTTACATTGAAATCCCTACTCCTCAAGTTGCAGCCGTGAAAATATGGCTCCAGTCTGAGTACCAATTTCCCTTTGGGAAAAAATCTGTTGCTAAGCATGGCTTTATCCTCGATCGCCAAAATCGCTCAGGAGCGATCGCGCAATTATCAGTATTTATCTGGACATTACAACGCACGACCTATCTCAAAATATTTCGATGGTCAGATGAGGTCATGGATGGCGAGAAGGATTTTCTTGAGCATTTCACTAAAGCTGTGCGTCAAGCTTTTCCCTATGAATTTAAACAACCACCTGCGATCGCCTCGAATCAATCAATTTTTGAAGCTCTAGCCGAAGAATATCCGCTTACGGTCAAATTCTTTCAACGGATTCCCAATGGCGAATATGACCTCAATCGCGTCTATTGGTGGGAAAAACGTTGGCGGGAAAGTGTCAAAAATCCTGCAACTTCCAAGCAGGTGATTTTTGAAGATTCACAAGCTAACTCTGTAAAGCCCGACGTAATCTATGACATTGTGTATCTGGGTGGAGCATTAGGCGCTATCCATGCAGCGATGATGGCGAAGTTGGGCTATCGTGTGTGCTTAGTGGAGCGCATTCCCTTTGGACGGATGAATCGGGAATGGAATATTTCCCGTGCAGAATTCCAGAATCTTATCGATTTTGGACTCTTCACTAAAGAAGAATTTGAAGCGATGATTACGGCAGAATATGTCGATGGATTTAACAAGTTTTTTGATAGTAATAATCCACCACATCTTAAGGCTAAGGTGCTGCATACGCCTACGGTTTTAAATATTGCGATCGATACTAATCGTTTGTTGGAAATTTGTAGCAAGAAATTACATCAATATGGCGCGGTAATTTGCGATCGCACTGAATTTCAGAAAGTAGTAATTAACGATAGTGGCGCGACTATCTTTGCGAAGAATTTGGAAACGGATGCAGAGGTAATTCTAAATTCGCGCTTAGTGATTGACGCTATGGGATCGGCTTCAGCGATCGCGCAGCAACTGAATGCAGGGCAAGCCTTTGATAGTGTCTGTCCGACTGTGGGCGCAGTTTTAGAAGGAATTGATAAGCATGTATGGGATTCCCAATATGGTGATGTGTTGTTCAGTCATGGCGATATCTCACGGGGACGACAATTGATTTGGGAACTCTTTCCTGCGGAAAAGGATGAGCTGACGATTTATCTATTCCATTATCACCAAGTACATCCAGAAAACGCAGGATCGTTGCTGGAAATGTATGAGGACTTTTTCACGATTTTGCCAGAATATCGCCGTTGTGATATGGAAAAGCTAACTTGGAAGAAGGCGACCTTTGGCTATATCACAGGACATTACAGCCTCAATGAGGATTCAAAAAAATGTGCCTTTGATCGAATTCTGGCGATTGGTGATGCTGCTTCCTTACAATCGCCCCTAGTCTTTACGGGCTTTGGTTCCCTCGTTCGCAACTTGCCACGTTTAGCGACTTTATTGGATACAGCGCTGAAACACGATTTGCTTAGAGCCGATGATCTTAGCCAGATTAATGCCTATCAAAGCAATATCGCCGTTACTTGGCTGTTTTCTAAGGGAATGATGGTTCCGACGGGGATGCATTTACCACCAGAGCGTGTTAACTCGATGCTCAATACTTTTTTTGGATTGCTTGCTGATGAGCCGCAACCCGTAAGCGATCGCTTTATCAAAGATCGCCTTAATTGGTTAATGTTTAACCGTCTTGCCTTGATTGCAGCGTTTAAAAATCCCAAGTTAATTCTTTGGATTTTAGAAATGGCTGGGACAAAGGATCTCTTGAAATGGTTATCTAGTTATGGAGCCTTTACCCGTAGTTCTCTGGCTAACGCTTTACTGGGTGGATGGTTGCCGCAACTCATGCGTAGTTGTCAAACTTGGCTCGAACCAACAAATCCTCGTTTGTGGTTGCGTTTGCTGAGTTGGAGTTATGCGCTGAATTACTCCGTTGGTAAACCCGTAGATTAGAGGAGATGCAGTGCATCTAATCTACGGCAGCAATTCTCATTATGAAAACTTTGTCTTGATCTGGTGACACTTATTGAGAATAGCTGCAATAGCTATCATTAAAAACCCTATGCTTTCGTTCAAAAATTGACGGCTTAGGCAAATCAAAAGTCATAATGAGAATTGCTGAATCTACGGGTTATTAGCCTTTAAGGGCAACATTTATGTCATAGTTTTTTAATTGCGTGAGGTCAGCAACTATGAGCGGAAGCATCTTAGGAACAACCAAAATTTTAGGGGTGATGGGTTTTCCCGTCAGTCATAGTCTTTCGCCTGTGATGCACAATGCCGCGATCGCCGCAATGGGACTGGACTATGTGTATGTGCCTTTTCCAATCCCTGTGGAGGATTTACCTGCGGCGATCGCAGGGCTAAAAGCAATCCAATCAGTCCAAGGCTTTAACCTGACCATTCCCCATAAAGTTGAGGTGATTCCATTACTGGATGAAGTCTTGCCGATCGCCAAAGCTGTGGGGGCTGTCAATACGGTAAAGCGAGTTGGCGATCGCTGGGTTGGCACAAATACGGATGTGGCAGGTTTTTTAAGCCCACTCAAGCAACTTAATTGTGACTGGGGAAATAGTCCTGCGGTGATCCTTGGTAGTGGTGGGGCAGCTAAGGCGGTTGTGGCGGCTTGTTTGGAGTTAGGCTGTCCTGTCATCCATGTGGTGGGACGTGATTCTAAGAAGATGAAAAAATTTCATGGAGCGATGACTAGTCAACTCCGTGATTACAATCTGCGGGTACATCCTTGGACTTCAATACCGCATTTGCTAGAAGTTGCGGGAATTGTGATCAATGCCACGCCGATTGGGATGGCAAGTGATCCTAATACACCAATTTCTGAGGCGGAGATGAATTTACTACCTGATCATGCGATCACCTATGATCTGATTTATACACCACGCCCCACCAAGTTTTTGCAAATTGCTGCTGCTAGGGGACTCAAGGCGATCGATGGGTTGGAGATGCTGATCAATCAAGGGGCGATCGGGTTGGAGTTTTGGTTAGATCAACCTGTCCCCATTGAGATAATGCGCCAAGCGTTAATTACGCATCTTGGTTAATTAAGTTGTTCTCGCAAAGCGAGAACAACTCTTTTTTATTGTCCTGCGTAAGGATGTAAAACTACGGCTTTGAGAATACGATCGCCTTTCCATAGGGGCAAAGACAGCCATAATTTACCTGCATCGATCCATTGTTGGCGCAGGGCGGCACTACTGAGATGCGGATCGTTGGATTTGAGGCAAATAATATTTAAAGTTGGTTCGCAGACTAGTTCTAATTCTGGTGAATCATCAATCCATTGGCGCAGACTGTCAGATAGATCAAGCGATCGCTCCACAAGATAACGACAACCCGAAATTCCCATCGCCTTCAAAGCCATCCATAACTTCAGGCTATCAGTACGTCTGGTTCCCTGCAAATTGAGATTCCCAAAATTGAGTATGTGATCATCCATATAGGGAAGTTCCCCATCAAAGCCATCCACGAGATGCTGCTTATCTTTAACAATTAGCATCGCACAGGTTCGCGCTACCCAGAGCCACTTTTGGGGATTGAATGTCATGGAGTCGGCAAGTTCACAGCCTTGGAATAAAGGTTTTAGCTTAGGTGTAAAAATACCTGCTCCACCATAGGCGGCATCGATATGAAACCAACAATCGTAGCGCTTAGCAATTTCTCCCACTGATTGAATCGGATCGACTGCTCCTGTTACCGTTGTGCCTGCGATCGCCGCTACAAAAAAAGGATGTTTTCCTTCTCTAATTGCTTTTTGAATAGCAGCTTCCAATTCTTCTAAAATAATTTCGCCACGGTGATTTGTGGGAACTCTCACTAAGTTCTCTTTGCCAACGCCGATCACATTCATTGCCTTCTCAAAGGAAGTATGTGCAGCATCAGAGACAAAAGCAACTAAATTACTGGAATTACCTAAAGTCTTGCTCTGTGGTCGTTTCCAGTTTCTCGCTAATAATAGTCCTGAAATATTGGCAAGACTCCCACCTGCGGTGAGTGTACCAAAGCAATCAGTTCCCATTCCAAAGAGATTACCGAACCACTGCATCAATTGAGCTTCCATTTCCGTAAATACGGGAGCGAGTTCATAGCTCAGCATGTTGTTGTTAATCGCTGAAACTAATGCATCTGCCCAGATCGTGATTGCACTAGGCACACTATCCATATGTCCCATATAGCGAGGATTCTGGAAGTTGACAGTACGCGGCAAAATCTGCGATCGCACTTCTGCCAACAATTCTAAAAGTTCCTGCCCTTGTTCAGGAATGAGAATATCAAAAGCAGATTCATCTGTCACAAAGGGCTGATTTTGAGTATCCAAAACTGAATCCACGATCAAATCGACAAAGGCATATCCCAACTTGCGGATATCTTCAAGATTAGAGCGATCGGGATTAAGGAAATGAGAATTAAGGAAGAAATTTTTTTGGGAATCGGGCATTGTCGCAGCTTTCAAAGAAGTAGTGTTTAAAAGATTTTTAAAAGCATTGCCATGCAAGTCTTTTAAAAATCTTTTGGGTTTAGCTATTGATGTAAGGAATACGTGGAATTGAAGCAATCAAAGCCTTGGTATATTCGTGCTGAGGATTGGTCAACACTTCTGCGGTACTGCCCTGCTCTACAATCTTACCGCTACGCATCACGGCAATGCGATCGCAGAAAAATTGGGCCACAGCGAGATCATGGGTAATGAAAATATAGGTAAGCTTAAATTCTTGCTTGAGATCGCGCATTAACCGTAAAACTTGGCTCTGAATCGAAGCATCGAGCATACTCACAGGCTCATCACAGATTACTAATTTAGGGTTAGTAATCAACGCACGGGCGATCGCGACTCTCTGCAATTGACCACCCGACAAATCCGAAGGATAGCGTTCAGCTAGTTGGGAATTCAGTCCTACTTTTTCGAGGATTGCATAGACTCTTTCGCGGGCTGATTCGAGATCGGGGGCAAGTTTATGAATTAGTAAAGGATCGGCAACGCTACGAAATACGCTCATATAAGGACTAAAACAAGCACGCGGATCTTGGAAAATCATCTGCATCTGCGATCGCATTTGGCGCAGTTGTTCACCTTTGAGCCTAGTTAGTTCGACGCTATTAAACCTTACTGAACCGCGATCAGGCTTGATTAATTGCAGGATTGCGCGTCCAGTTGTACTTTTGCCAGAGCCACTTTCGCCAATGATACCAAAGGTTTCCCCTGAGAGTATTTCCAAGTCAATGCCATCAACGGCTTTAACTAAACCAATCGAAGGATCAACTAATCTTGTTAGTAAGTTTCCGCCTGTCAAATAATGCTTTTTCAGATGGTTGACATAGAGAATTACTCTGGGTGACGATTTGGGAGAGAGCTGAATTTTTTCAATTACTTTAACTTCTTCCTGATCTTGCCTCTCTTCTAGAACATTTTCTGAAATGTTTTCTGGAATAGCTTCAGGAATATCTTGATCTTGGACTTCAGGAACTTCCTGAATATCTAAACTAGAAGATAATACTTCAGGATGAAAATGCAAAACCGAAGCCAGTAAGCTTTGTGTATAGGGATGTTGGGGAGAACGGAAAATTTCTTCAACCGATCCTGTCTCCACAATTACCCCGTTATACATCACGGCAATACGATCGCAATATTCGGCAACCATACCGAGATCGTGGGTGACCAATAGTAAACCCATAGAACGGCTTTTGCGAAGTTCAGTTAGTTCTTTGAGAATATCGGTAGCAACAGTGACATCAAGACTGGTGGTTGGTTCATCGGCAATTAATAAAACAGGATTTAACAGCAACGAAAGGGCGATCGCTACTCTCTGACGCATCCCACCGCTAAATTCATGGGGATATTGCCTAGCTCGTGATGGATCTATCCGAACGGCTTTGAGTGCATCATTGAGGCGTTGTTTCGCGGATTGGGCTGACAACTTAGGATAATGGGACGCTAATACCTCTAAACCATGTGCCTCTATGCTCATCAATGGATCGAGCCTTGTCATCGGATCTTGAAATATTAAGCCGACTTTTTCGCCGCGCCATGTGCCATCTTTTTTCTCAGCGATCGCTTCACCATCGACACAGATCGTCCCTTCAGTGCTGGCATATTGAGGTAATAGCTTAATTAGCGATCGCCCTATCGTCGATTTACCACAGCCGCTTTCGCCGATTAACCCTAGTGCTTCACCTGCTTGTAAGTGGAAAGTAACGCGATCGACCGCAGGTTCTGCATCGCCATAACGAATAGTCAAGTTTTCGACTTCAAGCAGCATGGTTTCTAAGGACTGAGTATGTAAGCATCTCAAGCTAAAATATCACGCTTCAAGGCGTAGAAACCAATTTAAACTTTTTCATTTTGTAGCGATATGAGCTATAGCAAAATTTCAGTGCTGGCACGGGGGCGCAACCCCTACAAAATCTGGATTTTTAGGTGGTCGCTATCCCGTAGTGGTTCTCTTGTCGCTCCAAAGAGATTGATCATCTAAGTTCCAAGTAACATCAGCTAGACATCTACGTTGCATCTATAGCGTTGTTCCTAATTAGGATTTAAACTATCTACTTCCCATACTAAGGGGTTATTCGCAATGTTTTGATGAGTCTTTGCTACTCACGTTGTTGACTGCTTTTAGTCTCTCTATTTCTTAGCATATTTGCTGCCCCCATTCTTGTTGGCGCACAATTACTTCTACCAGTTCTCCTACTTGCATATTTTCTAGTGCTTCTCGTTCATATTGCGGTGGCTCTTTCATCCCTTTACTTTAACCACTTTGACTCTTTTGTCAATTTCTTACCTGATTCTTTACCTCGGAGATTCTATCGATTTGCTTGCTGAAGACTATGGCTGTACAAGACTCCAAATCGAAGAAGCAATCCGCTACGAAATCCCTCCTCAAAGCACGTAAATAAGAAAAATAAAATCTGGGACGTACACCTTCCGAACAAATAGTGATTGCCAGTTCTAAGGGAAAGCAAAATAATGATTGATCCTGCAATAATAAGGTAATCATTAAATATCGAATATAGTCGCCATGTTGCCAGCCAACGACCTAAAACTGCCAGAGCATCTTAAAGCTTTATACATAAAAACTGCTAAAAAGCTGAAGGGAACTGACCGCAGACAGTTTATGGCTGAGGTGGTAAAAAGTCTGGGCATAGGAGGACAAACACTTGCGGAACGAGAACTAGGTTGGAATCGACGAACTGTGAGAAAGGGAACGAAAGAATTAAATAGCGGTGAAGTGATTGAGGATGGTTATTGGCGAAGTGGACGGAAAAAAGTGGAGGTCAAACTACCCAATTTAATGGCAGATATAAAAGCGATTGTAGAGCCACAAAGCCAGAGTGATCCGAGTTTTCAAAGTACGCGGCTGTATACAAGAATCAGTGCTGCTGAAGTGCGCCGTCAACTAATTCTGACTAAAGGTTACGAAGATGAGGCATTACCCAGTTGTGAAACGATTCGCCATCGATTAAATGACATGGGTTACAGCCTAAAGCGAGTTGCGAAGACGAAACCACAAAAGCGTATTCCCGAAACAGACGCAATTTTCCAAGAGATTGAAAAGATCAACAAAGAGGCTGATGAAGATCCACACACATTAAGAATTTCTATTGATGCCAAGGTTGCCGTGAAAATTGGAGAATTTGACAGAGGCGGTAAACCCCGTGTGCCAACAAAGGCTTTAGACCATGACTTTGAAGCGGTCATGACACTAACACCTTATGGCATATATGTACCTGAGTTGGATGAATTATGGTTATTCTTTATTTCCTCCAAATTAACAGCAGATTGTATCGTTGACCTAATTGAACAATGGTGGCAGAACCAGACAGCAAGGTTTAGACATATCCGCAAGTTAGTCATAAATCAAGACAATGGACCAGAAAATAATTCTAGGCGTACACAATTCATGAGTCGCATATTAGACTTTGCTCACCAGTCAAAACTGCATGTTCAATTAGCCTACTATCCCCCCTATCACAGCAAATATAATCCAGTCGAACGCACCTTTGCGTGGCTAGAAAAACATTGGAATGGTAGTTTACTTGACTCACTAGAAACTGTGTTGAAATTTGCCAAGACGCTCACTATCAGAGGGAAACACCCTGTTGTAAATTTAGTCGAGAAGATTTATCATACTGGCGTAAAGCTCACCAAAGCAGCTATGGAAAAAGTGGAAGAACAACTTGAGCGCTTTCCCGATCTGAAAAAGTGGTTTGTCAGTATTCCAGTTAATTTCGACTAGTTGGTAGGATCAATCTTTTCTTTGCTTACCCTTAAGCCAGAGTTTTTATTTTAGCGATCAACGATGCCAGTGGTGCAGAAATAGCACAAACTTTTATTCAGTCTCTAGAAAGCATTGAGCGTTTAATCAAAGGGAATCATTCTCCTTTCATTGCACAAGTTTATCAAAATAGCAGAGTGACAATCTGGCAAAACCACACAAAACTTTTGAAGATGCTACAACGATCTAATGAATTGTAAGAATATAAAGACAACTTCCCAGTGCTTTAACAACCAATAAAATTGACCATCAATTGCTTTACATTTAAGGCGATCGCCTATTTAAAATATCCTTTGCCATCTTCAAGAAATAATCTGGACTAGAAACAACATCATCATTTTTACTGCGTGAACCAACCCCATTAGAATCACTAGTCTTTTGGGCAATGTCAAGATCTGAAAGAACCATTGGCGTGATGTCTAGAGTATTCGGAGGTAAAACTTCGGATTGAGCAGGAGGTAGAGCTTTGGGGGTATATAACAAATATAAAATGCGATCGCCTTTTTCCCATGTCATATCAGCGGATACAATTTGTAATTGACCTTTGCGCTCAAACAGTAATGGCAGTAATATTCCTGCATTAAACATCGTATTAAAACGATTTAACTGCGCTTGCAGTTCTTCTTCGGTAAGCAAAAATTCGCCTACTCTCACTTCCCGTTGCAAAATATATTGATTCCAAGTTTTAATCGGAACACGAGCACTAAAAGCTTGCTGGACTTCAGGTTCGCTATTGCGATCGCTCTCGGCTTCTTTGATATAAACCGCAAATACTCTGGGCGGTTTGAACTCTTTGACAGCAAGCTGAGCAATCACAATATTCACATCTGTATTCACCGTCAGAGCCACAAAGGTTCCTACCGAGTCAAGTCCTGCCTCAGCTAAAGACTTCGCATCTAATCCGTTACTCACAAACGCAGGAATATCATATTCCGCAGCTTGCTTGCAAAGTTCCGCACTAGTATCAATGATTGCCACACGC
The DNA here is from genome assembly GCF_002251945.1 of Pseudanabaena sp. SR411. GTDB lineage: Bacteria > Cyanobacteriota > Cyanobacteriia > Pseudanabaenales > Pseudanabaenaceae > Pseudanabaena. Next base: position 11,449 of record NZ_NDHW01000175.1, on the reverse strand, counting down.
TGTCCATTCGCTTGAAATAGCCGCGCTACCAAGATGCCGATCGGATTACTACCAATGATCACTAAGCCTGAGATATCACCTTGATTTAGTCCTAAGAGTTTCGCTACAAATTTCGCGGACAGCCCTTGTAAAAATACAGTCATGGAGATCGTCAGGAAAACCAGTGCCTTAATTGATTCTCCACCGTTGACTCCCCGCTCGGTTAATAAAATCGAAAAGAGCGAAGCAACGGAAGCTGCGACAATTCCTCTCGGCGCACACCATGACAGAAAAGCTTTTTGTCGCCAAGTGAAACTGCTATTCCATGTGCTGACAATCACATTGATCGGACGGACAACAAACATCAGGAACAGAACTGTCTGCACACCGCCCCAACCAAGGGCAAAGATACTGGGAATGGAAAGATTTGCCGAAAGTAAAATAAATAGAACGGAAACCATCAGAGCCACTAGTTGGCTTTTGAACTTTAGCAAGGCTCGACTATTGGGGATTTCAGAAGCTCGTAAAACGATGCCCATTAGCACAACCGCCGTTAGTCCCGATTCACTTTGGATTTCTTGAGCAATCCCGAATAGCCCTAAAACTGCCGCTACGACCACCGCACTTTTCGTATCTTCGGCTAGAAATACAGCGCGTTGCAAAAATTTGCCCAAGAGCCAACCTGCGATCGCCCCTAGCACACCGCCAACCCCTAACCGCAATCCCAAGTCACTGACCACAGCAAAAGCACCAGAAGTCGGATTCAAAGCGACATCAAGGACAACCACGGCTAGCACCGAACCGATCGCATCAATTAGCACTCCTTCCCCTTCGAGAATCGTGGCAAGGCGGCGATCGAGTCCCACTTCTTCCACGATTGGATTAACGACCGTTGGGCCAGTGACTACTACTAAAGCCGCATATAAAAAGGCGATCGTCCAAGGAAACTCACTTAGCCAATAGGCGGCAATGCCACCACCAATTAGAGTAATCAAAGTTCCAATTGTAATTAAATTGCGTAAACTAGCCGAAACCTTACCCAGTTCCTTTAGTTGCAGATTCAGTCCACCATCAAACAAAATCAGAGCTACAGAAATCGAAACGATCGCCTCTAAACCATCCCCCAATAAGCGCGGCTGCACCAAATTTAAGCCATTCCCCCCCAGCGCAACACCAAAAATCAGCAGAAACACAATGCTCGGCACACGAAAGAAATTCGCTATGACACGGGCAAAAATACCTGCGGCGATCGCAATAATAATGATTAAAGAGAGAGAGCCTTCCATAACATAAATCTCATCAGTAGAGAGGGTTGGCGCTTAATGCCAACCCTCTCTACTCTAAGGACACTGACAGCGTAACGTTAAACTGAGACTCAAAGGGTTGTTTCTTATAATCAAGACTCCAAAGCTCTAGGGTGCAGGGATCATGAGGTTGCCTAGGAGTAAGTTGCAACGAACAAGCACGAGTACGCGGATTACAAACTACCCGAATTGCGGCGATCGCGCCAATTTGACGACGATCAAGGGCTGTCGCCAAACGCAAAAATGTACTCGCTTGACGCACAAACAACTTCAGATGCTCATTATCTAAACGCTGGAAATTGTCATGTTTTTTCTTGGGTTCACTCTTACGGTGATAACGAGCAAGATTGGCGATCGCTTCAATCTCGGACTCGGTATACCCCAATAACTCACCATTGCGAATCAAATAATAGGAATGCTTATGGTGAGCATCGTGACTGACGTGATGCCCTGCGTTATGCAGCATCGCCGCCGCCCAGAGCAGATGTCGCTCATCATCACCCCACTCATGGAAAATCCCCTTTGTTTGATCGAATAGACTCAGCGCATGTTCCGCAACATGTTTGGCGTATTTCGTATCAATGCCATATTTATCAGCAAGTTTGAGAATACTGCGATCGCGAACTGTGCTTTGATAGCGCCACCCATCCTCGATATAACCATGACGGATCATCCAATCAACCACCAAGCCCTCACGCAAGGCTCGCTGACAGAGCATGATTTTGGGAACTCCCAAGAGGCGCATGGTTTCCAAGAGAACTACGGCTCCCGCTAAGATAATCTCGGCTCTCTTTTGCCGAACCATGACTGTGCGTTCTTCTAAATTCGCTCGGCGTAACCGCCAGACAATATTTTCTAAATCAGCAAAGGGAAGTTCATAACCTTGCAGAGGATTAGGAACTAGCCCTAGCTTTTCCTTGGCATGTAGAGATATCAGCGTCTCAATTGTGCCAGATGTACCGATCGCCTTTAACGTCTTGCCCTCAAGTTTATCCTTAAGCAACAATTTCAAATCGTCGGTGGGACGCTCAATCGAACCAAGAATGTAACCCAATAGGCGATCGTATTCCGTTTGGGAAATCGGATCAGTTTTGACAAACAAATCCGTTAACCTAACTGCGCCAATCTTAGTGCTACTAAGATGCATCGGATCACGACCATCTCCTAGGATCATCTCCGTAGAACCACCTCCAATATCAATCAAAAGATGTGGCTCATCCTTAAGTTCCATCGCCGAAATGACACCTAAATAGATGCGTCTGGCTTCCTCTTGTCCTGAGATCACTTCAACATGTAAGCCTATTTCTTCATAAATGCGACGGATAAAATCATGACCATTAGGAGCCTCTCTTGTCGCACTCGTCGCCACAGCCACGATTTCTTCAACCCTAAAGGTACGACAGATCTCTTGACACCGTTTTAGAGCTTCTAGCGATCGCTTCATCGCATCTTCAGTCAAATTTCCTGTTTGCGCGCAACGCTCTCCTAATCTCACCGTCGCCTTTTCTGACTCAATTACGCTAAAACTAGGGATCGAAGTCTGAATTTGCACAATTACCATATGAATGGAATTTGTGCCAACATCGATCGCTGCTAAGGTTTTGACATCTGAAGTCATGGGCTGTTTCCGCGAAATTAATTACAAACCCAAGTTTTGTAAGGTTGCGCCCCACAGGGGCGCAACCTTACAAAATTTAGATAAATTATTTTGTACAAGTACTTAAGTCATGGTAAATGAAAACCTGTCAGAATAGAAGATATAGTCAATTAACCTAATCCATAAAGTTACAACGCTTTGCGATCAAACGAAACCCAAGAAATTTTTGAAAAGTATTGTTTTACAACACTTTTCAAAAATTTCTTGGGTCGGATTTGATCGCAAAGCGCTGTAGATGGTTATTCGGGCTTTCCTAACCCAAATATGAACAGTATGGGCAACAAACAAGTAATTTTAGTTGTAGATGATGAGCCAGCTAATTTTGATGTAATTGAAATTTTGCTGTTTAAAGAGGGATATGAGCTACATCATCGAGACAATGGAGCCGAGGCGATCGCCGCTCTTGACAGTATTCATCCTGATCTAATTTTGCTAGATGTAATGATGCCAGACATGGATGGCATCGAGGTATGTCAAAAACTGAAAACCGATCGCCAATGGCAGCATATTCCGATTATTATCGTTACCGCTCTATCGGAAAAAGAAGATCTAGCTCGTTGTATTGATGCTGGGGCGGATGATTTTATCAGTAAGCCCATTAACAGCATCGAACTCCGCGCTCGCGTGCGATCGATGTTGCGGATCAAGGCGCAATATGATCATATCCAAGCGACAATCATGTTACGCGAAGAGATGATGCAAACTATTGTCCATGATCTTCGCAATCCATTAATTGGCATCTTGTTAGGCTGTGATTCTCTCAAAATATTGGATTTACCAGATCGCGCTCAAAAGAGAATTGTCCAGATTGGTCAAACGATTGAGCAAATGCGGTTGCTGGTGGATGACATTTTGACCATCGGTAGGATCGAAGCGAATAAACTCATCCTCAATCCTACGAAGTTTGATATAACTGAGCTAGCAAAGTCAGTGATTGCTGATTTTGAAGCAGTCTCCACTCATAAGCAAATTCAAATCTTAGGGGAATTTCCCACAGAGCCAGCTTACGTATCTGGTGACATCCACTTAATTCGCCGTGTATTAGGAAATTTAGTGGATAATGCCCTGAAGTTTTCCCCTCAGCAAAGTTCGATTATTCTCAGAGTCGAATGTTTGCCTCAAAATCCTGATCGCCAAGATTTGATCAAGATTGAAGTAATTGACTGTGGTATTGGCATCAGCCCCGAACAAAAACAAGTCATCTTTGAAAAGTATGAAGTTGGCAATATTGTGATGGGTGTGTCCCAAATTGGTTTAGGACTCTCTTTCTGTAAAATGATGGTTGAAGCCCATCAAGGAGTAATCTCAGTGACCAACAACCAACCCAAAGGCTCGATTTTTACAATTTTGCTGGATAGCTATTCAAAATAAAGCAGCCATTTTGGACTTTGGTATTATGTTTGCTTAGGCAACTTTGTTGATCGCCAACAAAGCTAAATGGGTATTATCTGAATAAAAACGGTCAAAAGCATGACATGTATATTAGTCATCGAAGATGAAGACTTAATTCGGGAATCTTTGGAAGACCTACTTTCCTTAGAAGGATTTGAAGTAATCACTGCGGAAAATGGGGAAAGAGGCGTAAATTTGGCTAGCCAAAAACATCCCGACTTGATTCTTTGTGACGTAATGATGCCAATCCTTAACGGTTATGAAGTCCTCGAACAATTACGCCAAGACAAAGCATTAAGTACTGTCCCTTTTTTGTTTTTGACCTCGATGATGGATCGACGCAGTACTCGTAAGGGGATGGCGTTGGGAGCTGATGATTATTTAGAAAAACCCTGTACAAAGGATGAATTGCTAGAAGCGATCGCTGTGCGTCTAGGTAAGCAACAGGCGATCGACCAACGCATTGAGGAAAAAATGGAATCATTGCGAACTAGCATTACGCTATCTCTGCCCCATGAGTTGCAGACTCCGCTTTCAGGAATTATGGGGCTGTCAGAATTGATGATGATGCAAAGTGAAGAGCTACTTCCCTATGAGGTTTATGAATATGCTGATGGTATTCATCAATCAGCGAAGCGTCTCTATCGACTGATCCAAAACTATTTGCTTTATAGCCGCTTAATGGTGATGCGATCGCAGGGGCAGACACTGTTTACTTCGACTTATCCCTGTAATAGCCAAATGATTATTAGCAATCTAGGCGATCGCAAGGCAAGATCATGCGATCGCCTAGATGACCTAGAACTAAATCTCGCCAAAATCGATCTCGCAGTTTCGTCAGAAGATTTAACTAAAATCGCTGAAGAGTTAATCGATAATGCTTTCAAATATTCCCCACAAGGTAGCAAAGTCGCGATCAACAGTCATGTTAGTGACAATGCATGGATATTGACGATCCAAGATCATGGACGGGGCATGAATGCACAGCAAATCGCCAACATCGGTGCATTTATCCAATTTGAGCGGCAATTTTATGAGCAGCAAGGCATTGGACTAGGTTTGTCTCTTGCTAAGACTTTAGTTGAATTTTATGGCGGTAAAATCGACATTCAAAGCCAAGAAAATGTAGGTACAAAGCTTTGTATCTCAATTCCTTTTTAAAGCTCACACAGAGGAGGCGCTTTGCGCTCCCTCTGTATGCATAGCAAAGTAAGTTTTGCCTAGAATATAAAACCAGAAAATGAGTGGCGGCGCTACGCGCCGCCACTCATTTTCTGGTTTTGGTTCGTACTAGCTAAATGAATCGCTGCGATATCTGAGAAGAACGCTTTGCGTTCTCGGATATCCTCAACAACCCAAAAAAGTTATGATCTAGCTAGCTCTTTATAGTCAGAAATAGCAAAATGTCGGTTGTCCCATCCCATCGCAAAGCCAAAGCTCTTGCAGATACACAGCGTCGTCCTGCCAAAGAATTATGCAGTGAGTGTGGTCTCTGTGATACCTATTACATTCATTACGTCAAAGAAGCTTGCGCGTTTATCACGCAGCATATTGATGAACTCGAAACTCAGTCCCACGGTCGATCGCGTGATCTCGATAACGAGAAAGAACTATATTTCGGTGTACATCAAGAAATGATCGCCGCCCGCAAAACTGAGCCGATTGAGGGGGCGCAATGGACGGGGATTGTGTCCACTTTAGCGATCGCCATGCTAGAAAATGGCTTGGTTGAGGGTGTAGTTTGTGTGCAGTCAAGCAAAGACGATCGCTTTAAGCCACAGCCTGTAATTGCCAGAAATCGTGAGGAAATTTTGGCGGCGCGGGTGAATAAACCCACTCTTTCGCCGAATCTCTCAGTATTAGAGCAGATCGAGCAGTCGGGAATTAAAAGACTTTTAGCGATCGGTGTCGGTTGTCAAATTCAAGCATTGCGAACTGTCGAGAAAGAACTGGGCTTAGAAAAGCTGTATGTATTGGGGACACCCTGTACAGATAATGTGACGCGAGAAGGCTTACAGAAATTTCTCGACACCACTAGCCGATCGCCTGAAACGGTAGTGCATTACGAATTCATGCAGGATTTTAATGTACATTTCAAGCATTCCGACGGCTCGACGGAGCTAGTACCTTTCTTTGGCTTAAATACTAAGGAACTCAAAGATGTATTTGCCCCATCCTGCATGACCTGCTTTGACTACACCAATGCTCTCGCTGATATTGTTGTGGGCTATATGGGCGCAACCTTTGGCTGGCAATGGATCGTGGTGCGAAACGAGACTGGCAAAGAAATGCTGGAGTTAATTAAGGATCAACTGCAAACTCAGCCTGTGATCTCTAGTGGCGATCGCCGTGCGGCGGTACAACAGGGGATTTCGGCATACGATCAAGCGGTGACATTACCAATTTGGCTAGCTTGGATCATTAGTTTTGTGGTGAATAAAATTGGGCCAAAAGGTTTGGAATATGGCAGATTTTCGCTCGATTCCCACTTTGTCCGCAATTATCTCTACGTGCGCCGCAACTATCCAAAGAAGCTAGAAGCTCACGTCCCCGAATTTGCCAAACGGATTATTGCTCAGTACCAGTTACCAAAAGTGTAATTTTATAGCTATAGCCACAAACCAAAATAGTGTAAGGCGGCGCTTCGCGCCGCCTTACACTATTTTGGAATCGCTTATTTCACGGAGCCTAAAACTTGCTGAATTAAGAAGTTAAGTTGTCGAAGCTTGATAGGTTTAGCCATATAGTCATTGGCTCCGGCCGCTAGACATCTTTCGCGATCGCCTTCCATTGCTAGAGCAGTTAGGGCAATGATCTGAGTGTTAATCAAGTTAGGATCGAGGCGAATTTGCTTAGTTGCCTCTAGACCATCCATGCTGGGCATTTGAATATCCATGAGGATGATATCTGGGAAATTTGCCTTCGCCATGCTCACTGCTTCTTCGCCATTTCTGGCGACGATTACACGGTAATTGATGGCGGTTAGATAGGAGGTGAAGGTTTGAATATTTGCGTCGTTATCTTCGGCGATTAAAATAAGCGGCGCGATCGCATTTTCAGGATTTACGACCATCGGCAGCGAATTTGTGGCGGATGGTTCAGATTCTGAAGCGCTAGACTGAGACATTTCATAGGGCAGAGCAACTGTGAAGCAACTGCCTTGTCCAACTTCACTCTCAGCTATGACTTGACCACCATGGAGTTCGACAATCTGCTTAACTAGGGCTAGCCCTAAGCCAGTGCCTTCATACTGACGATTGAGAGCGCTATCGACTTGGACAAAGGGCTGAAAGAGTCGTCGCAAATCATTGGGGGCAATGCCAATGCCAGTATCTACTACTTGAAATACGATCATCGGCGAATTCATATCTCTAAGTCGTTGGGGAATTGTTGCTTCTCCTTGCCATGTATCGCCGCTACCAGTGGCAACCAAAAGACTAATTTGCCCTTCACTGGGAGTAAATTTGACAGAATTTGTAAGTAGGTTGATCAATACCTGTTTGAGGCGACGTTCATCGATATTGATGTTGCCTATATGTGGCGGAATATTGCGATTAATTTGGATTCTCTTTTTAAAGGCTTGCTGTTTGATGAAAACTAGACTGGAACTACAGAGATTGTTGACTGAGACTGATTCAATATCTAGCGCCATCATCCCTGACGAGATTTTTGATAGATCGAGAATGTCGTTAATCAGTGAGAGCAGGTGTTCGCCACTTGACGCTATTGTGCTAATCGCCTTTAATTGCCTTTCGTTTAGTGAACCCAAAATCTCATCTTGAAGAGATTCTGATAGTCCTAAGATGGAATTTAGCGGCGTGCGGAGTTCGTGGCTCATGTTAGCGAGAAATTCGTCCTTAAGTCGCGTGGCGAGAAGGAGTTGCTCATTGGTTTCTTGCAGTCGGACTTCCGCTAATTTACGGTTTGTAATGTCCTGAAACATCGCAACTACACCAATCACATTATTTGCCCAATCACGGATAGGTGCTTTGTGGGTTTCGATCCAAATTTCCTTACCGTCAGGCAGAGTAAGGGTTTCCAATATGCCCAATTTAGATTTTCCAGATTCCATTACCTCTCGATCATCTTGGCGATAGGCGATCACATCGGATTCTGTACCAGAAAGCTCGAAATCATTTTTGCCAACTATCGCGTCGGTTGACTCTAAATTGAAGACAGAGGCAAATTGAGCATTACAGCCCAAATACATAGACTCTCGATCTTTCCAAAATAGAGGAATAGGAATCGTATCGAGCACTGTTTGAATAAAATGGCGTGATTCCTGTAGGGCAATTTTCGCTTGTTTACGATCGCTAATATTGCGGCATACACAAATCAGCAAACCTGTATCTGTAGTGGTTAAAGATAATTCTTCATCAAAAGCAGAGCCGTTTTTGCGGATCGCGATCGCTTCTCCTTGCCATGAGCGATCACGCTGTAGTACAGGAAATACTTCTTGCTCAAATCGGGTCAGCTCTTCTGAGGAATACAACTTTGTCCAAGATTTGCCTAAAAGCTCGTCAGGATGATCATAGCCAAATATTTCTAGATGGGCTTGGTTTAAATAGATATATTTATTATTTTGCAAAATCGCAATACCGTCGATCGCGGCTTCAATGGCAGCAAGTTGCTGTTGAAGAGCTTGTTCGGCAAGCTTGCGATCGCTAATATCCTGAAAAGACCCCATCACTCCGATCACATTCCCCTCTGCATCTCGTAGAGGAACTTTATTAGTCTGTATCCATTGCTGTTCCCCAGATGGCAAGGTAATCGTTTCTTCAATATTCAGTTTCGCTAAGCCAGATTCCATCACCTGTTGATCGTCAGCAAGATAAGCAAGTGCTTCTTCTTCGGTATAGGAAAAGTCAAAATTGCTTTTGCCAAGCGCTTCCAAGGGTGACTTAATTCCAGATGTCGTAGCAAATAGTTGGTTACATCCCAAATAGACTGATTGGCGATCTTTCCAAAATATAGACAATGGGAAGGCATCGAGGACGGTTTGTAATAATGTTTGAGATTCTTGGAAGGCATTTTCAGCTTGTTTACGATCACTAATATCCGTTAATGTGCCAATATAGCCTTTGAAAACACTATTTTCATCTAGTTCAGGTAGAGCTTGGCAATAGTAATAGCGAATTGTTCCATCAGGTTTGAGACATCTTCCTTCAGCTTTGTAATAAGCCTGTTGCTCAATAGCTTGCATCCATTTTTGATGGATCTGTTCCCGATCATCAGGATGAATAGTCTGAAGCCATCCATAGCCTAGAGCCATACTGGATTCTTGTCCTGTAATTTGCGACCAAAACTCATTGACGTAGGTGCATTCATTATTTTGATTAATTTGAAAAATTGCCACAGGAACTGCTGCTGCTAGAGTTTCAAAACGTTGTTCGCTCTCTCTGAGACTTTCTTCGGCAAGTTTGCGATCGCTAATATTGTTAGAGCAACCAATCAAGCGAATGGGTTGTCCCAGTGCATCTCGAACGAGCGAAAGACGCAAGCGTATATAAATTATTTTTCCTGATTTTGTCCGATTTCGTAGCTCCACTTCATGAGTTCCATTTTCAAATAGTGGTCTAAAGACTGTGGTTTCCATGAGAGCCAAATCTTCATTTAGGTAAAGCATACTAACGTTCTGCCCGATCGCCTCATTAGACTTGTATTCATAGATTCTCTCAGCCCCGATGTTCCAAGTTTGGATCGTGCCATCCATCGCAGTAGAAATTACAGCATCATGAATCTGTTCCAGCATTTGCGATTGCAATTGTATGGCTTGAGTGCGTTCTGTGACTTTTGCTTCTAGCGATTGATTAAGCTGTAGCAGTTCTTGCTCGGCTCGTTTGCGATCGCTGATATCACGAATCATCCAGAACAGTTGAGTCTTGTCATTAGCAAGATTGATGTTTTGAGTTACGGTAATTTCGGCAAGAAAAGTAGCTTTATGACTATTTATCAGCGTAATTTCCCAAGTTGTTTTTGTATTGGTTGGGGATAACTGATGATGGAGTTGTCTATAGAAAAGATCTTTGTTGTCAGAGGCAACAAAACAAATCAAGGGCTTTGCTAAAATAAATTCGCGGCTAATTCCAAATAATTCTAAGACAACTTGATTTACTTCTAGTATCTTGCCCGATGAGTCTGTCACTAGATATCCATCAGGCGCAAAGTCAAATAAGTTTTGGTAGCGCAACTGTTCGTATTCTAGTTGTAGATGTTGATAGATCAGTTCATCAGTACTGACTTTTAATTCCTCTATAGTACATTGCAATTCCTCATTGGTTCTTTCTAACAAATCATTGCGTTCTTCTATCTCTACTTGCTGGTTTAAGAGTAATGTCTCAACCCATTTGCGTTCTGCTAACTCGGTTTGAACTTGTTGATAGGCGATCGCTTGTTTAATGGAAATCGATAACTTCACTGATAGCCGCTGAAGTAACTGAATATCTGACTCTTCCCAAATCCTTGGAGCCGAGCATTGATGAATAATTAGCAAGCCCCATAAAGTTCGCTGTTCTACATTTGGTAAGAGGATTGGCACTACCAGATTAGCTCGCACTTGAAATCTTTCGAGCAGTTTAATATGGCAATCCGTCAAATTAGCAGCATAAATATCATTGGCAACGAAAATCTTGCCCTCACAATATGCACCACCAAGATTTTCTCGAAAGCAAGTATCTTCTACTTGCACATTCAAGCAAGGCTGCCAAGATGATGCAACATCCTCAGCAACAATTGTGCCACTCATATCTGGGTTGAATTTATAAGTTATGGCGCGATCGGCACTTATAAATTGACGCACCTCTTTAACGATCGCATTTGAGATATCTTCTAAGTCCGTAAATTCACGAATCCGCAGGGCGATTTCGGAGATTAATATTTGCTGTTGTTGCGATCGCCGTAGTTGACGATTGAGCATAGTTTCTCGCAACACTTGCCTAATCGTAGTAACGAGCGATTTCGCCGTAATGTCCGCTTTCACCAAGTAGTCGGCAGCCCCCAATTTCATGGCATTTACAGCCATTTTTTCATTTCCCTGCCCCGTCAACACAATTACAGGAACCCGATCTCCGACCAGTTCAACATTGATAGCCGCGAGAAATTCCAAACCATCGCCATC
>NZ_NDHW01000174.1 GCF_002251945.1 Pseudanabaena sp. SR411 | reverse complement strand
AAAATATTATGTGTTATTTACAGCAATTACCGATCAAACGAACCACAGAATATTTTTGAAAGCGTTGCAAAGCAACGCTTTCAAAAATATTCTTGGTTTGGGTTTGAGCGCAAAGCGCTGTAATTTGCCGATTCCTAGTTACTCAAACCATTTGCAAAAGTATCACGATACTTTTGCAAATTAGAAACAAACCGTAAGGGTTTTAAAAACAGAAAATGGCTATACCATTTCATTTTTTGGTATTACAGCAGCTTGATAATGGCTTAAGTGCAGTTTCTTAAAACGATATAACTAGCTGGGGATGACGAAACATTGGCAACAGGATTGGCGACAATATACGAAGCATTGCATCAAGACCTCCAAACCCGTGAGTTTGTTGAAGAGTTGCATCAAACTGACGCAAAGGAATTTTGGTATAAGCTAATTGCCGTCCTCCAGCAATTTTCGATGCAGCAACCGCTCAAAGGACTTTTGCTAACTCATCATCCATATATTTTTCCGAATGCAGTCTATCGCCAACCCGAATTACAAACTTGGGTATTTACTACCAGTAAATCTTCACTATTCCCCACTGGTTCTTTACCAATTAGCAACACTCAAGTTATCGCGATCCCCAAAGCCGATCCCCTTAATCAAGAATGGTTTTGTATTTTAGTCACTGAGCTTTTTAGCGTCTTAGTGCTATCTTCTGCACAAAGTCATAGCTGTATTTGGTCGCTGCATCCTGTCGCTATTCAATCGGCGATCGCTGTACTTCTAACGCGGATTCGGCGTACTGATCAAGAGAACTTACTACAAACAAAGCTGCAACAATTTCCCCTTACCTTGCCTCCCTATCAAGTCATGACAAGATTTGGCACAATTTTGATGGCGCAATCTTCAATTCATCAAGAGTTAGCGATTCCTGAAATCCAAGAAGTTGATATCATCAAGGCGATTACCCATGAGGTGCGAACTCCGCTGACGACGATCCGTATGTTGGTGCGATCGCTAAAACGTCGTAAAGATATATCGGCAGAAGTAAAAACGCGATTAGATCGAGTTGATGCGGAATGTACAGAGCAGATTGAGCGATTTAATTTGATTTTTGAAGCCGCGCAACTCGATAGTTATGCAATTATGTTGGAAGCAACCCAAATCGAAGAGATCTTGAGTGATGGATTTATGCGTTGGCAAGACCATGCGGGACGGCGACAGATCTCCTTAGAAATGATTTTACCGACGGAGATTCCTGCCATTTTGAGCAATGCTCTTTTGCTTTCTCAAGTTCTCAACGGATTAATCGATCGCCTAGTTCGTAGTTTTCCTCCCGATAGTCATATTCAGCTTATCCTAACCAGTGCGGGTGAGTATCTAAAGCTACAGTTTCAATCACAAGTAACGCGACAAGGTGGCGGTGACTTGCCATTACTCAAGGCAGTAGGGCAATGGCTGATGCTGCAACCTGAGACTGGAACCTTAAGTTTGAGTTTGCCAACTACGAAAACTTTGCTAAAAGCTCTTGGTGGAAAGCTAACCGTCAGAATGCATTCTACTAGCGCTGCCTACGATGGTGAAATCTTGACAATCTTTTTGCCATTTATTTGAGTATTAAGCTAATCAAGGAACTTTAAGATATATATTGTTCAAAATCGTCTGACTAGTTTCACAATGAGTGACGAGTTATATAAATTACTTTTAATAGAAGCCGATCGCATTTTTCGGATGGGAATGCGATCTTGGTTGGCACAATTTTCAGAATTAGAAGTGGTGGCTGAAGCAGAGACGGTGGCGGAGGCTTTAGAGTTTTTGCAAGGAGTCGTAGATCTTGATTTAGTAATTCTCGATCTGAACATAGGTGCAAAAAATTCGGAATCAGGAGAAATTAATTGTCAGGTTGGTTTAGAACTGTGTCAACGCTTAAAGTCTGAGTATCCCCGATTGCCAATTTTGGTATTGAGTTCCCCACAGCCTTCTGAACTAGTGGAGATGGTCTTGCTTGCTGGTGTTGAGGGATATTGTCTGAAGGGCAATAATCCTGATGAATTAATCACTGCGATTCGTCAAGTTGCTTCAGGAAATAGGTATCTAGGCGATCGCCAAAGACTTGTTATCGATCAATCCAAACAATCGAATCGCTTAATCAGAAATTTGCCTGAGCAAACTGTGGTGGCGATCGTGAAGCGTAATTTCTATTTGTCAGGAATGCGAGGAATTGATCGAGTATTAGCTGAAGTCAAGGCAAATTTAGCTAGTACCAATAATGACCAGATTGGCGATCAGATTACCAAAATGGTTTTAGCGGGGCAGGCTAGAGAATTACAAGCGGCGCGTTGGTTAGTGAATCGGTTATGGGGACAACAAACAGAAGCAGCTATGCCACCAGCAAATACGGTTTCTAATCTGGACGAAAAATTCACTGTTTTTGATGGGGAAATAAGCGATCGCACAACTAAAAAAGCTAACAACACAGCCCAAGATCAAACAGAGGAGCAATCCAGAAATAATGCTCTAGCTGTCCAAGCAAGTCTATGGGACAAAACGGTTAACAAACTACAATCTAGCTTATTAAATATAAGTAAAACTCCTTTAGAAATTGATATTTTGAAAGATGAGAAAAAGCGACAACTTCTATATATTGCTTTGCGCCAAATCGAACAAAGCATCACTGATTTACGGTTTTCTCAAATTCAACCATCACAATTAGAACTGAAAATACCTGATATTTTAAAAAGTATTTGGCAGGAAACGATAATTAATTTTTTTGGCAAATATTATGTGCTGAATAATATTGATTCTGAAGTTAATGTTGTGGATGTTTTACTCAAGGATGAAGAGATCGTACAGACGGAATTTTTAGATAAAATCCCCCAGTTTGACAATTTGCTGTTCCATCTGTTATTTGAGACAGAATTAGTCATAGACGACTCTAGTGCTGCTATCGGGACACCTGAAGCAATGCAGAGGGTGGAGATGATCTTGGATAATTTGATTATTCAAATTGCTAATGCCGTAACTCAACCACTCTTAAATAATTTTGCAAATATTGAAGAAATCAAACATAATTTCTATCGCTATAACTTACTTGCTACTCGTGAAATCGAACGATTTCGCAATGATTTATCTTGGAAATATCGCTTAGAGAAGTATATTGCTGAACCTCAATTAATCTTTGAGAGTCGTCATGTTTTGCTGACCTTTGCCGATCGCGGCATCAAAAGAATAACTATATACACCCCTCGCAATCAAGAGCTACAACAGCTAGAAGGCGTGCAACTTGCTGTTACTTTGGTACTGGAATTACAAGATGCGATCGCTCCAAGACTGAAATCGGCGATCGCTTTTATTGGTAGTGGATTTGTGTATGTGTTAACCAATGTGATTGGTCGGGGCATTGGTTTGATTGGGCGCGGTGTGGTGCAAGGAATTGGCAATGCTTGGCAAGAAAACCGCAACAAAAAGTAGGCTGTAGCGCTACAGCCTACTTTTTGTTGCGGCTAAGCCGCGTGATCAAAAATTTATGGCAAAGTGCTGATTTGTTGAACTAAAACATTTTTCTGGATTTTTCCCATCGCATTGCGGGGAAGTTCAGCGACAAAAAATATTTGCTTAGGACATTTGTACGTGGCGAGGCGACTTTTGCAATGGGTAATTAACTCTTCATGGGTAATTGTAACAGCATCTTTAAGGGCGATCGCGGCGACAACTTTTTCGCCTAAATCAGCATCTGGTAATCCTACCACTGCTGATTCTTTGACAGCTTCGTGGGATTCCAGAACATTCTCGATTTCTTTAGGATAGACATTAAATCCACCTGTAATAATTAGCTCCTTAGCGCGACCGACTAAGTACAGCCTGTTATGGTCATCTGGATCTTGAAAGCCCAGATCGCCCGTGTGAAACCATCCATCCGTAAATGATTCAGCCGTTTTATCTGGCATACCCCAATAGCATTGAAAGACATTTGCGCCACGAATCCAGACTTCACCGACCTCAGCGATCGCTACATCCTCACCATCACGATTAACAATCCGAATTTCTACGCCATCCAAAGGAAATCCCACGCTCTTAGCTTTGCGATGTTCTGGATTAATAAGATTCGACGCATTCATCCCTGTTTCGGTCATTCCATAACGTTCAAGAATGCGAAAACCTGTCATGTTTTCAAATTGAGAGAACTGTTGATCGCTGAGGGGTGCGGAACCAGAAACAAATAGGCGCATATTACGTAAATCTGGTTGAGATTCTAGTTTTTCCCATTCATTAATCAGTCGTTGATAAATAGTAGGGACTCCCATAAATAGGGTGCAATTTGATGATGTTAAAGTTTCCCAGACGCGGCGCGGTTCAAATTTCTCTAGCATGATCAGGGTTCCGCCTGCGTAGAGACATCCTAAAGCGGCGACATTCAAACCATGTACATGAAATAGAGGCAAGACATGGAGCAGAATATCGCGATCGCTCCATTCCCATGCTTTATGTAGGGCCTTCATGTTGGCGATGAGATTGTGATGGGAAATAGCTGCACCTTTACAGCGTCCCGTTGTGCCTGATGTGTAGCAGATCATGGCAATATCATCGCCACCTGCGGCGTATTTGGGAAGAAGCAATTCCGCCATCGGCGGAATTGCTTCTTCCTTTAATAGGAGTTTTAATTCTGATAAATGCTGAATTGTCGATTTTACTTTGTTAAAAATATCGCGAGTCGTCACATATAAAGAACTACCTGAATCCGTCAGGAAATAGTCAATTTCTTCAGGGCGATAGTCGGGATTGAGTGGTAAGGCGATCGCGCCGATGGAAAGAATCGCAAAATGAAAAAATAAAAATTCGATGCATTTTGGTAGTTGGACTGCGACGCGATCGCCTTTTTTGATACCTAAGCGATCGATGTGAGCGGCATAACTCTGGACTTGATGATCGAAATCTCGGTAAGTCCAAGTTTTGCATCCAAATACGATTGCTGGTTTGTCAGCATATTTTGCTGCGGTTTCGGAAATTAGCCGAGCTAAATTCATGACTGGATTTACCTAAAATTTTTAATGTGGCGATCGCCTAAAATTACAGCACGTTGCGTTCAAACCTGAACCAAGAAATTTTTTTAGTAAATGTGGCAGAGCCACACTTACTTTGCTCGGAAATTATTATAGTTACCGCACAAAACACTGCTCGTAATTTTATCAAAAACCAAAACAAAAAAAGCGAGTAGTGGCGCAAAGCGCCGCCACTCGCTTTTATACATCAAAATTTATCTATAGCGATAGACTGATGCTATGGCTAACTGTGCGATGATAATTTGAACTATCTTGTCTTTAGGTTTTGTTGACTGTGAATACCGTTCGTACTGTTTCTGATACTAAAAAAGATTTTTATTTAGCTTTTCCCAAGCCAGTCAATCAAGTCTACAGACGGGTTGTGGATGAGCTTTTGGTGGAAGTCCATCTACTGAAAGTCAATCAAACATTTGTATATGACGCAATTTTTGCATTAGGTTTTGTGACAACTTTTGATCGCTTTACAGTGGGTTACAAGCCTGAAACTGATCGCTTTGCGGTATTTCATGCATTGTGTTCGGCACTTCAGTTTGACTCCGATCGCATTCGCCAAGATGCGACAACTCTGAGCGACCTCGCCACGCGATCGCCCAATGAAATCAAAACCCTGTTGACAAACTTAGACTCTGGTATCAACCTTGAGCCTTTGTCTGGACAATTAAGGACGATTGCTAACAAAGAAAACTTCAAATATAGTCGCTTGCTAGGTGTAGGGCTTTATGCATTGCTAGAAATTAGCGATCCTGACGATGTTGCTGACAGTACTAAGCGTGAAGAAGTACTCAAATTAGTGGGTGAAACGCTGAAATTTGGTAGCGATCGCTTACTTAAAGATATTGATCTATATCGCTCCAATCTCGACAAGATCGAGCAAGCCCGTCAAATGATCGCCGACATGGTGGAAGCTGAGCGAAAAAAACGCGCTCAGAAAGAAGCTGCATCAATCAGTGCAGCAACTACCGAATCATCAAACGAAACTACAGAAACTACATAAAAAAATGGAAGGCAACGCCTTCCATTTTTTTATGCCCAAAAGAGAATGGCGGCGCTTCGCGCCGCCATTCTCTTTTGGGCATAAAATGACTTTTTATCGCTATAAAATTAATCATGACAAGCTCAGAACCAAACTTAATTGTTGTAATGACCACACTACCTGAGGTCAATCAAGCTCATAGTATTGCCAAAATATTAGTTGAAGAAAAACTTGCTGCTTGTGTACAGGTAATGCCTAGCATGACTTCTACCTACATGTGGCAAGGCGAACTATGCCAAGAATCAGAACATTTAGTCTTGATCAAAACTTTACAAGCCAAGTATGAAGAGTTAGTGTCTAGACTGCGATCGCTACATCCTTATGAAACCCCAGAAGTTATAGCTATTCCTGCGATCGCCGTTGATCGGGATTATCTTAATTGGGTAATCACACAACCCTAGATAAAGCGCCATGCTTCGCGCAGTGCTTTATTGCAAACTACTGTGTGCTTTTTCTAATGCCTGCATTAAGTCCGAAACTTGAATCGGTTTACTGACATAATCTTGCATTCCTGCTTCTAAACAAATCTCGCGATCGCCCTGTACGGCATTAGCAGTAATCGCAATAACCCAAGGCTTTTGCGTAAATTCTGCGGCAATTCTCTTAGTGGCGGTTAATCCATCCATCTCTGGCATATGCACATCCATCAGAATTACATCGTATTTTTGGCGGGATATTGACTCTAAAACTTCTAGTCCATTAGCGACAACATCGACACGATATCCTAAGCGATTGAGAAAACGAGTGGCGACTTTTTGGTTAACGATATTATCTTCCGCTAGCAGAATCTTTAAAGGAAAACTAGTAGCAAAATTTTCATTAAAAAATGAATTATCCTTCTGTTTTGATTGATTACCAATTGAGGGATGATGGTTACCAATCTTCAACAAAGATTTATATAGCTGCGATCGCTTAATTGGCTTGCTTAGACATAATGTGATGGGGTCAGGATTGCATAATTCACAACTGAACCGATGGGAGAGCAAAATCATCGGCAGAGAATTTGATTGTGTCCGCAGTAATTTTCTAATGCCACAGTTGTCGCAATTGTCTCTGGAATCCTGAGCATTAGCAGTAGTTATCGGAATGCTCGCATCCACAATTGCCAAATCAAATTTTCGCTCACTCTGTAACCATGCGATCGCTTGCTCACTAGATTTTGTTGCCATCACTTCCATTTGTAATTCTTGAGCAAATATAGTTAAGTTCTCGCAGCTAACGTCATTATCTTCAAGAATTAACAGGCGCTTCCCTATAAAACTAGAATCCCAATCTGCATTCACTAGCTGGGTTGTGTCGGAACCTGTAGAAATCGAAAAAGCAAAGGTTGAACCAACTCCAACTTCGCTCTCCACTGACATCTCGCCACCCATTAGGAGTGTTAATTGATTAGCGATCGCTAGTCCTAGCCCCGTACCACCATATTGACGAGTTGTCGATGAGTCCACTTGGCTGAAAGGCTTAAAGAGGCGAACATAGCGATCTTTAGGAATGCCAATACCAGTATCTGTAACTACAAATAGTAATTGGTAATTTTGATGTTGTGGATCAACTTCTTGTACCGATACTCTTAGCGTTACTGATCCTTGGGATGTAAATTTAACGGCATTGCTAAATAGATTGACTAATATTTGTCTGAGGCGGGTTATATCACTAACAATTCGTTCAGGTACATTAATATCTATGCAGTAGGCTAGCTCGATTTCTTTAGTAATTGCAGCCGAAGCCAAAAGATCAAGAGATTCTTCGATACAATCTCGTAGGTTAAAGGGATGAATATCTAGTCTTAATTTGCCTGATTCAATTTTTGAGAAGTCGAGAATGTCATTAATAATTGTGAGTAAATTATCTCCACTTGACCTGATAATTTCTGTGAATTCCTGTTGATCAGCATTGAGTTCTGAATCTAACAGTAGACTTGACATACCAATCACCGCATTCATTGGTGTGCGAATTTCATGACTCATGGTCGCGAGAAATTCACTCTTAGCACGGTTAGCAGTTTGGGCGGACTCCATTGCTTGTAGCATTTCCATCTTTGCTTGCTGGCGTTCTAAATGCATTGCCAAAGAAGAAGCTGAAACTCTTAATAGACTTACTTCCACAGGATCGCGTAAGCGATCGCAAAAATAATCATGGAAACTCAAAAAACCCCAGAATTTATCACTAACAACTATAGGCATCATTAAAATTGAGCGAAGATTTTTAGATTCCAAAATTGGTCTTTCTATTTCGCTAATTGTCGATAGTGACTCATTGATGATTTCACCTTTGGCAAGGTGTCCTATCCATTCCCCCCTAACGAGCATTTGGATAAATCTAGCCTGTTCTAATTCCTGAGGACGACTAATATTTTTGGCATACCAAGCAGAGTGTAACTTGATTTCAGGCTTGTCCGATAACTCTTGGTCATAGGTAAATAGCTTAATACTGGAGAAGTCAGACACATTACCTAGTAATCTCAGAATATCGACATATTCTTGATTGTTGATACTTTCGGAAAGCAAATGGCGTTGAATTTCAACTAGCATGGCTAGATAGCTTTCCCGTTTTTCGAGGGCGGCGATCGCTAATTTGCGATCAGTAATATCTTTATTTGTTCCAACTAGACGAACTGGTTCACCTTGTTCATTCCAGAGCGCTTTAGCTTGAGTTAAGATCCATTTATAACTACCATCTTGGCAGCGCATCTGGTATTCAGCAATATAGTGAGGATTTCTATGGGCTAAGTAATCTTCCTGTGACTGCAATAGGTGATCGCGATCATCAGGATGAATCAGATCTAACCATTCGACTGGATGCTCATTATCAATATTGCTACCTATACCGAGCATTGTGCGCCAACGTTCAGAACGGAATACTACACCTGTTTCCAGATTCCAATCCCAAATACCATCATCAGCAGCTTGGACAGCTAATTGCCAACGCTCTTCACTTTTAAGAAGTTCAGCAGTTCGTTCTTGGATACGTAGTTCTAAACTTTGGTTTGTCTGCTCAATTTCTTGAAACTTCTCTTTAAGTGCGATCGCCATAACTTGAAAGTTATAGCCGAGAGTATCAATTTCCTTCAGATTGCTAGTATCCCAAGTAAAATCATTGTCCGTTGATGGATTTTGTTGCAGATCTGTAGTTAGTCTCATTAACTTGGCGATCGGCTTGGCAAAACTACGGCTCAGCCAATTTGCCACAATTGTGGCTGGCAAGATAATGGCAAGAATAATCAAAAGGATTTTAGTATGTAGCGCCTCAAGCGTGTCAATGTACGAAACTGGTGATAAACGTACAACTAGATTCCAAGGAATCTCATTATTAATCGCTGCTTCCTGTATATAATAAGACTTGCGCCAGCGGGTCATCGCTGCTGCACCTTTGAGCTTTGGAAACCATTGAATCTGATCATTTCCAAAAGCGATAATATTACCCCCTTGGTGCAAGTCAAAAAATTGTCCCGACAGAAAATCTGGAGAAGTAGTAGCAATTATTTTTTTATGACGATCCAGTAGAAAAGCCTCTGTTTTCCATATTTTCGCTTCCTCTGTTAAAAAATCTTGGATATGAGAAATGTCCAGAGCCGCAATAACGAGACCATTAAAGCGATTGTCTTTAAAGATGGGAACAGCAACATCAATATGTGACTTAGATGTCATTTTATCAATGTGGATATCCCCAAAGGTAGTGCTGAAATTAGATTTAACCTGCTGAAATACATCAGTCTTAGCCATAGTTTGACCAAGACTGACTGTATTTGTATCGGAAGCACGAGAAAATGCTGTCAAGATTTTTCCTTCAACATCTGTTGTGTAAATAGATAGAAATGAAGGCGTAACTTTTCCTAATGCTGTAGTGGCAAACTGTAATCGGTCTAAGTTCTTCTCCTCAGATCCAATAGAGGCTAGTTCTCGCAAAGTCTTTGCATTACGCTGATGCCAAAATTTTAGGTCAATGTTTAGGGATGACACACTAGACTGTAATTGCCTTGTAATATCTTGGTTAATATTTTGTAAAGAGTGATGCCCTGTCAAAATGGAGATCGTGAGAAGCGGGATAAATACAAAGGCTAACAATAGATGAAACAGCATTTGCTGGATGGTCTGTTGTTGGCGATCGCTTTTTCCTTGATGCAACCATTGTCCTATGGGTAAGTAGCTAATACATAGAGTGGCAATCAGAGCGTTAAAGGAGCCATTAATTACTTGCTTAAGGACAACTAGAACAACTGAACTAAATCCAAATTTGAGAAAGAAAAAATAAGAAATAAAACATAATGGTGTACCTAGACATAACCAGTAGGTTAGGACTAGCATAACCATGTTGCGCGATCGCTGACGCTTTTCCTGATAACGCAACCCTATACCTACCCATAGGCTTTCTAAAATCAATAGCACTGCGGCATAGGGCTGTCCCCATAGAAAATATGTATAAGAACTACCGACAATAGAAACCATGACCCCCATCGTGGTTCCATAGAAATAAGTAGCGATCAGGATAAAAATGCTACCAAACAAAAAGTCAACGCCAAAAAATAAAGGTAGCCGACAATAATTCCCTAAATACCCCAGAGTTCCAAACAATAAAAATACAAACAAATATTTCAGGTTGAGTTTATGCTGAAATTTATTTTTAGATTTATCGTCAAAAAATTTATGTAGCAATCTTGCAATTGAAGAAGAAAAGTTCATTGAATAGTCATTACTCTAAGTCTATTTTAACTTACAAACTGATGCTACGTGAAAGGCAGAGCTTTGGTCTCCAAGCCCAAAGCTCTGCCTTTATAAATATGTAGGGATTTGGTCTCCAAATACTCTTTTAAGATGATATATAGCTGTCGCCAAGTGTATGAGGACATGAAACCCAAGGAGAGAATGGCGGCGCTTCGCGCCGCCATTCTCTCCTTGGGTTTTGCTTTTGTCCTAACACAATCGACGACAGCTATAGCAATCCTAAATGAGTTATGAGAAGCTCAAGCTTATAACAAGGGGCTTAAGCCCCTAGCTTTTCTTCTAAATGATTTAGGATTGCTATGTAGAAACGTTAAGAAAATATTTGTTCTACGTATAGCAAAAAAAGGCGAAAGCACAAAACATTGCACTGCAAGAGAGAGAAATCAAAAGACAAGAGGCGGTGCGAAGCACCGCCTCTTGTCTTAAGTAAAAAGAGCAAATTATTAGAAAATTGAAGAAGTTTTACAAGTTTAGGAATTGCCACTACTCATGACTTGATACCATCAATTCATGAGTAGTGGCAATTCATGAATTGCCACTACTCATGAATTGTCACTACATTTCGTTTTTTGTGTAAGTCTTAACTTTAGAAAACTTAACTCAACTTAAATTGTAGAGAATAAACTTCTGCTTGGTTGCATAAATCCAGTACCAAATACTGGTGTGGGATCTAAACCTGTAATTAGACGAAAATGTGTGGGAGAGACATGGGGAGTGATTGGGCTATTTTCCCAGCTTTTTAGCAGATCATGCGATCGCTTGAGAAACATAACCCCGCGCATCATCGGCGTAAATCGCCAACTCTCGATTAAAACTTCTACAAGCGCTAATTCAATTTGAGGCGGCACATAGGCTTGTAATAAATCTTCTAAATATTCATAAAAATCTTCATCGTCATTGCCATCTAACTGATAGCTATCGACGATGTACTTTACTCTTTGGCGGCTAATTTCTTCCCATACTTCCATAACGCTCTCAGCTTTTATTGGTTATACCGCGCCTATTAAGAGCTAAACTCTTGTTAGATAATACATTATTATGATAATTAAATAACAATTAGTATAACTCGATCAGAAACTTTCTGATACACCAAATTACAGGACAGTATGATCCCTCAGAAATTACGATTAAAAAATTTCTTGAGCTATCAACAATTAGCCTTAGATTTTAGCGGGCTACATGTTGCTTGTATTTGTGGCGCTAATGGGGCGGGAAAGTCTTCTTTATTAGAGGCGATTTCTTGGGCGATTTGGGGTGTAAGCCGTGTGGCAAGCCAAGATGATGTAATTCATGTAGGTTCTAAGGAAGCACAAGTAGACTTCACTTTTATCGCAGGTGGTGAAGTCTATCGGATCATCAGAACCCGATCGCGCAATAGTTCAACTTCTTTGGAATTTCAGGTGCAGAGTGAAGGAAAATTTAAATCCTTGACTGAGCGGAAGGTGCAATCCACGCAGCAGACCATCATTTCGCACCTAAAAATGGATTATGAAACCTTCGTTAATTCGGCATATTTGCGTCAAGGTCGCGCCGATGAATTTATGCTGAAGCGTCCTAGCGATCGCAAGCAGATTCTTGCCGATATGCTGTCGCTGTCGCAGTATGACGAGTTGGCGGAACGAGCCAAAGATATTGCGCGAACTAGTAAAGGTGAGTCCGCAGTTTTAGAGAATATGCTGGTACATTTGCGGGAGCAAATTCAAGCTGGAGAGGAGATTGCACCGCAGTTAGAAATTTTGCGATCGCAATTAACGGATTTGCAAGCATGGGAAAGTCGCGATCGCGCCCGATTGCAAGTGGTGGAAGATTTGCAGAAACAATACCAAAACCTTTCACAGCAGTTAACTTGGCAACAACAACAACAAGCTACGGTTACCAGCAGTCTTTCTCAAATCGATAGACAACTCTCTAGTCAACGCCGACAATTACAGCAATTAGAGTTATGTATAGCAACGCGATCGCAGATTTTGCAAAACTATGAGCGCTATCAATTACTATCTACACAGGAATCAGAACTAGAGCGTAAGTTTCAGAAATACCAACATCTTTGCGATCGGCGCGGCGAATTTAGTCATAAACTCGCGAGTTTGCAAAGTGAACTCAAGGGACAGTTAAGGCACTACCAAGCGCAATTAGAGTCTCTAGTGCAGCAGGAAAGCGACTTAAAAGGGATTCTCAGTCGTGCTACAGAGATCGAAGCGGCGATCGCCGAATTGCACAAAGCAAGGGCAATCTTACAGGAGTTTGATCGCCTCCATGCTCAATCCACACCGCTAGTGCATCGTCATCAGGTTCTTAAGCATCAATTAGAACGGGAGCAAACTAAACTTGCCGCAAAACTAGATGAATTAGTGTCCAAACGCGAACAGTTATATTTACAAGTCAAAAATCACGATCAATTACTCATCAATGCGAAGGAGCTAGATCGGCAAATTGTTTTATTGCAAAATAAGCAAGTCTATCAACAACGTGTCCATGAGAAAGGACTAGAACGCCGTGATTTTTTGGAACGCTTAAAAACGCGATTGGCGGATAGTGAAGCTGCTTTTAATAAACTAGAAGCCAAAATGCGTCAGCTAACTGTGCCAAACGCGCCTTGTCCCCTCTGCGATCGCCCACTCGATGAGGCGCATTGGCAACTAGTACAGAAAAAACACAAACAAGAATCTCGCGATCTCCAAGCAGATA
Organism: Pseudanabaena sp. SR411; assembly: GCF_002251945.1. Lineage (GTDB taxonomy): Bacteria > Cyanobacteriota > Cyanobacteriia > Pseudanabaenales > Pseudanabaenaceae > Pseudanabaena. The sequence goes on along the minus strand of NZ_NDHW01000174.1, from coordinate 5,421 downwards.
TTTGGGTGGTGAAGGAACAACAAGCCGCTTCCAATTGTGAAATTGAAGTTTTGCGTGACGAGTATCGCAATCTCAAAAAGGAACTTGCGCCGCTAAATGACTTGATTCAGCGTAAGGGGACTTTGCAGGAGCGACTGAAGGCGATCGCGGAAGCACAGCAAAGACTAGTCCTCATTGATGCGGAGATTGTAGATTTAGGCGATCGCCTCCAAACTCAAAACTATATGCGTGATGCATGGGAGGAGATGGAGCTAATTGATAAGAATATTCATAAATTCGCCTACGATGAAAAAAATCATGCTTTAGCTCGTGGTGATGTGGAGCGTTGGCGCTGGGCGGAAATCAAGCAGTCAGAATTAAAAAATGCTCAGCGTCAAGCCGATAACCTGTCTCAAAAAATTCCTGATCTGCAAACAAAAATCAATCAATTGCAAGATCGTCTCACCAAAAATCTCATTGATTTAGAAGTACAGCATGAACTCGAACAATGCGATCGCGCCCTTACACAACTAGCTTATGAACCTGACCGCCATCAACAACTCCGCGCCCAAAAACAAGAGCTAACTCCGTCCTTACTGCGCTATCAAGAACTCACTCGTGCCGAGCAGGAATATCCCGAACTTCAGCAACAGGTTGAGCATTTACAACAAACTCAAAGCGCCAATCAACAAGAATTACAAAATATTACTACTCAAATTTCTCAATTACAGTCCCAAATCCAAGCTGTACATGGCAATCATGTACAGGAAATTAATTCCTTACGACAAAATTTACAAAATTGGCGATCGCAAATGGATGTACTCCTAGCCCAAATTGGTAGTCTTCAGCAAGCCCAACAACAGCTAGAGCAAAGTCGTCAACGCGAACAGGAAACCCTCACTCAAATCGAAGCTGCCCGTCAACGTCAACGCATCCACACCGAGCTTTATCAAGCCTTTGGCAAAAATGGCATTCAAGCCCTCATGCTGGAAAATGTACTGCCACAAATTGAAGTGGAAGCCAATCAAATTCTCGCGCAACTCAGCGATCGCCAATTAAACGTGCGATTCATCACTCAAAAATCTGGCAAAAAAAGCGATCGCATCATCGAAACTCTCGACATTGAAATTGCCGATACTAAGGGAACTAGACCCTATGAAACCTATTCAGGCGGAGAAGCCTTTCGGATTAACTTTGCCGTGCGGCTTGCTCTTTCCCGTGTTCTTGCTCAGCGTAAAGGCAGTACTTTGCAAACCCTAATTATCGATGAAGGCTTCGGTAGTCAAGATCCATTGGGATGCGATCGCCTTGTCAGTGCAATTAATGCGATCGCGCCAGATTTTGAATGCATCTTGGTAATTACCCATATGCCGCAAATGAAGGAAGCCTTTAACACACTAATCGAAGTATCAAAGAGCGAAGAAGGTTCCACTGTGCAATTAGTTGGCTAAATTACAATTTAAAGTTAAAGCGTCCATTCACTTTTTCACCCTTAATATCCGTGAGAATTGCAATTTTATATTCTCCTGAAGCGTTGGTTGGTAAGTTAGTGGCGTAATGTTTATTAGGCGCATCATAGGCGAGATCATAGGATTTTTGAGAACCATCGGGAAATTGAACTTGAGCGGTAACTTTAGCATCGGGAATCGCTGCATGGTTATCTCCTGTTTGCAAGAAGAAGTCGAGATGAATATTGTTTTCTTCTTTAACCATTAACAGTTCCAAATGATAAGTACCAGCCTCAACGACTTGTCCACCCTGATTGGGTTTGCCATGATTTTCTGGTTTTTTATCAGTTTTGGAGTCTATTTTAGCGACAGTTTGAGGGGTTGGTTCAGTTGTGGTGGCAGCGTTGGGGCTTGTTGTGGGGCTAGTCGGGCTATTGCTGCAAGCAGCTAGGATATTTGCAAAAATAATACCAATGAGCAGAAGTTTAGGCGATCGCATATAAATAGAGTTCCTTTTAAAAGATTGTGTGAGATTTTAAAGCTTTGAAGCTTGTATTTCCTGTGTAGCAGGAGATACAAGCTCTGTTTTTTGTTTGGGCATGAGGTACTTCCAAAATTGAGAATATAAAGCTGGTAATACCAACAAAGTTAAGGCGGTAGATGTGAATAGCCCACCCAGAACCACAATTGATAAGGGTTGGAGTAACTCCTTCCCCGCACCACCTGCAATTACTAGCGGGGCTAATCCTAATGCAGAAGTAAAGGCAGTCATCAGAATAGCGTTGAGTCTTTCCATCGATCCTTGAATCAGCAAATCTCTTAGGGGCATTCCTGATGCAAATTTGGTGTTGTAGTTATCGACTAACAATAAGCCATTGCGAGTAGCAACCCCAAACAAGGTCACAAATCCTACTAATGAAGCGATCGACAAAACTCCTCCTGTCAGGGCTACGGCAATCACGCCGCCCACTAATGCTAAGGGTAAATTAATCATAATCATCAGCGTGGAGGCAATGGATTTGACTGAGAGATACATAATTACGGTGATAGCAACAAAGGCGATCGCACTAAACAGCACAATATTTTGAGATGCTCTCCCTTCCGCTTCAAATTGTCCTGAATATTGGATGTAGTAACCCGTAGGGATTTGGATCTGTTCTTTGACTTTAGCCTGAATATCACTGACCACAGAGCGTAAATCTCGCCCCTGTGCGTTAGCCGCGACCACCAGTAATCGAGAGACATTCTCGCGGTTAATTGTATTGGCTCCCTTTCCATCGATCAGCTTTGCTACTTGAGCTAATGGAATTTTATTGCCATCAGATGTATCAACCATTAAATTACCGATCGCATCTAGGCTTTGACGGGATTCAGGCTTCAGCCATACGACTAGATCAAAAGTTTGCTGCTGCTCTAAAACTTGAGAAACTACCTTTCCATTCAGAGCTGTTTCAATGGTTTCTGAAAGCTTCCCAATCGTTAATCCATACCTTGCCGCCGCCATGCGATCAAATTGAATTTGAATTTGCTCCACTGGAATTTGTGGTTCCAGTTGCAGATCGACTACACCTTCAACCGATCGCATCACATCATTTACCTGCTGACCCAGTATCCGCAGTTGCTCTAGTTCAGCACCAAATATTTTGACCGCGATCGCACTTCTCACTCCTGACAATACTTCATCCATGCGATGCGAAATAAATCCACCCACATTGGGAGCCGCACCGATCACCTTCCCAAACTCTTGGCGCAATAAATCGATACTGGCTCGGCGATCCTTCATGCCAACTTCACTCAACTCGACATCGACGTGCGCCAAGTTCACCCCTGCGGCATCGGCATCCCCTTCTGCTCTCCCTGATCGCACTTGAACATTGAGAAAGTTAGGATTGTCTTTCAGTTTATTCTCTAGGACTGAGCCTGCGCTATTGGTTGCCTCTAGGGAGGAGCCGGGGTAGAGAAGTAAGGTATTAACTAGAGACTGCTCCTGAAATTCTGGCAAAAAGATGCGTCCAAAGGATGGCACAACGATCGCTGATATCAGTAAGCTTGCCGCCGCAATGCCAATGATAATTTGCGATCGGCGCATCGCAAATTTGATTAGTGGTAAATATAGCTTTTTAAAAAATCGCGCTACCCAAGGTTCCCGTTCGGGTAAATGTCCGTGAGGCAGCAAAATTGCACAGAGCGCAGGCGTAACCGTGAGCGCCACAAAGCTCGATGCTAATACTGCGGCTAAGTACCCCAAACCCATCGGAATAAAAATACTACCTTCGACACCCGTGAGCGCAAAGATTGGTGAAAAGACGACAATCGTGATAATTGTGGCTCCAAATACCGAGTCGCGGACTTCCTGACAGCCATCAAAAACCACTTCTAAAACTGGGCGGGGAGCGTCGGAATGCTTATTTTCGCGTAGGCATCGGTAAACATTTTCGGCATCAACGATCGCATCATCCACCGCCGAACCAATCGCCACTGCTAAACCACCCAAGGTCATCGTGTTTAAGCCTTGTCCTAGCCAATTCAACGCTAACACTCCAATCAACAAAGACAAAGGTAAGGCGGCTAAACATACAGCTAAGTTCCGCCAATTCATCAAAAATGGAATTAAAACCAGAGCCACAATAATACTGCCTTCGATCAAGGCTTCCTTCACATTCTCAATCGATGCATCGATGTAAGCTTCTTGACGGAAAGTAGTTTCCACTTGAATACTGGTGGGCAGTCCTGCTTTTAACTCATTCATGGCAACTTCTACAGCACGGGTGACGGTGGGTGTATCCGCTTGTGGTTGTTTATTGATGATTGCTACCACTGCCTTCTGAGTGTTCACACTGGCATCACCCCGCTTCACCGCCGCCCCAATTTTCACATCGGCAACATCGCTAATTCTTACAGGCACACTATTACGAGCCTTAATTACTGATTGTTTGAGAGCCTCAATATCCTCAATGCGCCCAATACCGCGAATCAATTTTTCGCGATCGGGCGTAATCAAATATCCCCCCGCAGCATTCACATTTGCCGCCGCCACCGCATCCGACACATCTTGCAGTGAGACGTTAAAAGCCTGTAATTTTTCAGGAGCAACCAGCACTTGATATTGACGCACATCCCCACCAAAAACAATTACCTGCGCCACTCCTGGCACTGCTAAAAGTCGGTTAGTAACTTGCCAATCCACTAGTCGCCGAGTTTCCATTAAGTCATTATTTTTCGATGTAAACGCATAGGTAATAATTGTGCCAATCGGCGAACTAATCGGCGCAATTTGTGGAGTCTCCACTGATGCTGGCAATTTACTCCTTGCAGACTGTAAGCGCTCCGTTACCAACTGCCTAGCTTGATAAATATCCGTTCCCCAATTAAAAATTACGCGCACAACTGAGATACTAGCAGCACTCGAAGACCGCACAGCAATCACTCCCGCAGTGCCATTAATTGCACTTTCAATGGGCAAAGTTACCAGCGATTCCACTTCTTCGGGTGCTAATCCTGCGGCTTCGGTTTGAATTTCTACTTGCGGTGGTGCAAAGGGGGGAAACACATCCAAAGGCATTTGGACAATGGTGCGAAATATCCAAATACTCAGAATCATCGCTCCAACAATCACCAACCAACGGCGGGCGATCGCCCATTTAATGATGGAACTTAGCATGAAGTCAAGTATCGAGAGTAAGTGGCTGTAGCGTCTCACTCTCTCATACAACTATGAAATCATGATGAAATCACGATTCCCGAAATTATGAGATCTGATTGATCACCCTGTGACATATTCTCTTGCCCTAGTTAGGATTTTATAGCAACCTCCAATTATTAAACCAACTAATTCCCTACAGGTGATTCCAAAGACATTATTATTTTTAGGGTATTYTTTTTGTGGCGATTAGATTTGGGTGAAAATAATTAATGAGAASTTTGTAATTTATGAATTAGTCGTATATTTTTAAAGTGCGGCTGATATCACACTCGCAACGACATGAGCTAATTC
>NZ_NDHW01000017.1 GCF_002251945.1 Pseudanabaena sp. SR411 | reverse complement strand
CTATTTCTTGGTTTTATATGTCTATTTCTTCGGTGGGAAAGGAGTAAGAACTGGTAAAAGCTTATCAAAATGATTGATAAGCTTTGATGATAGCAACTTATTTTTGTCCCCCTTGACACTSTAGCTAGCTATAGACYTTAAAGTGAATCCTGTAGAGAAAAAAACTACTAAATTAATCTTAATCAAGCAGGGGATGGAGTTTAACTCCATATAGGCAGAGAAGATTTRGATCACTGTATATCAGCGATTTCCARTGAATATTTTTTCAGTGGGAATAGAGTACATGTGATATCACAAAAATAGAATTTTGATGCTTTCAATATGAAAGTATGCCCTACACATCAATGCAAATATTTAGGTTTTACTATGTCCAATACTTCGCAAATACGTAATGAGCTTGGTGATTTCAGCAGTATAGTTTGCTTCAAAGCAGTAGTTGTGGGTACTGAAGAAGCTCTAGGGGAAAAAGCCGCAGCGATCGCTCTAATTTCTGCTGGTCGTAACCGTGGTAAGCAAGTAGCTGAACAGCTTGGGCTTGCAGGCAAAGGTATTGCTAGCGCCGAAATCGTTCCTCAACTTCAGGCTGCCTTGGGGAAAGATGGCACAAGGCTTTGCATTATCGACAAAATTGTCGAATCAGGAGAAACGATCTCCGTTTACTGTCGCGAAACAATTTGCTCTGCTGGCGAGCCTCAAGGCTCTCCCCGCAAACTAACATTTACTCTGGGAGCAGTACAAGGGGTACTAGAAAAAGTCACTGGCAAACGTCTTCGTGGCAAGCAAACTGAATCAGTTCTCCGTGGCGGTTCCCA
>NZ_NDHW01000173.1 GCF_002251945.1 Pseudanabaena sp. SR411 | reverse complement strand
CTCAAACCTAAAAAGCACGGGCGCTTACCTAAAAGCATTTTTCGTCTTGGTTTTGATTCTCTGCGTCACTTCATCTTTGACCTTCATCTTAATTCTCAAGCCTTTTTTAACTCCATTAATTTTTTGTCCTGTACTTAGAAATTAAGGTAAAAATGCTGCTATGTGCCGTCCTTACTTTGTAGATCCTATAGCGATTGGTAATAACGCTATATAATTAAGGCTGATCTACAGAGCAACAAAATAGAGTAAAACCGTGGCGCATACCTTTTTAGTGCAACCTGGGAAATGGACTCTCGAAGGTAATTGGGTAGAGCGAGACTCCATGCCAATTCAAGTCAAGGGTAGAACTTTAGTAGGTTGGTCAAGAGATAATTTTTGGTTCACTATGGTCACCAAGTTGACTTTTCCCAATAGTGATCGCGAAGAATTAACCATGGCTTATAAAGGGAGAATTGACTCGGATGAGCGTCGGTTTACCTTTGTTGTTGATGATAGCTCGCTGGGCAAAGTTGAAGGGGAGGGCATAATTGGACCAGAATCGATTATTCAACGTTATTGGGTAATGGGGGACAAAAAAATGCGAACAGGTTTTCAGACCCTTTACCGTCGAGATAATAATATTTATTCTTTAACTAGTGGGATTATTGCAGGTCAAAATCTCGAAAGCACAATGGAAGCAGTACTGACACGCCACATGGATTCATAAAAAAAGCAGACAATTTAATGTCTGCTTTTTTATATTTGCATTTCTATATTTTTTAGCGAGAGCTTACACTTTTTAGCTCAGTCGATAAAATATCGATCGCCTTGGCAAATTGTGGGTCAGAACTTGTACCAACTAGCTCACGATTTTTATTGAGCTTTTCCAGATCTTCTTTGGTTAGCTCAACTACGCGATCGGGCACAATCCCCATGTGATTGATATCGCGTCCATTGGGAGTGTAGTACTTAGCGATCGTCACAGCCATACCTGAACCATCACTCAAGGAATGTACTGACTGTACTAGTCCCTTACCAAAAGTTTTAGTGCCGACAATCACCGCTCGTTTGTTGTCTTGCAAAGCCCCCGAAAGGATTTCACTAGCACTTGCTGAGCCACCATCAACTAACACCACAAGGGGTTTATTAGTGAGAGCTTGACGGTTAGCGGTCAGCCTTTCACTTTCACCCTTGCGATCAATTGTGGAAACAATGGTGGCGTTGTCTAGCCACATCCGCGCAATTTCAGCACTGGAATAGAGAAGTCCACCGGGGTTGGATCGCAAATCTAAGACAAAACCAACTGCGCCTTTACTGACATGATCTTGGATCGCTTTACGCATATCACTTGCCGCATTAGCGTTAAACTGCCGCAGACTGATGTAGCCAACCTTGCCGACATTGGTATCACGAAGTTCGGCTTTGACTGGATGGATCTCAATCTTGGCGCGTTCTAGCTCAATATCAAACTGCTTATCGCCACGCTTGATCCCCAATTTAACTTTTGTACCAGCAGGACCACGAATTAGGGCTACTGCTTGGTTGATATCCATGCCTTCGGTGGATTTATTAGCGATTGAAGTAATAATGTCTTTAGTCAAAACGCCAGCACGAGATGCTGGTGAATCTTCAATTGGGGCAACAACTGTCAATTGCTTGGTCGCATCATCCATGCCAAGCTGAATCCCAACGCCTGTGAGTTCCCCCGAAGTATCAATTTGCATACTCTTAAACTGCTCAGGATCCATAAAGCGTGTATATGGATCATCGAGAAGTTTGAGCATTTCCCGAACTGAGCGATATGCCTCAGCTTTGGAAGAGTAATCGCGATTTTCGACATATTGTCGTCTGACTTGTCGCCAGTCAACTTTATTGAAAGCACCATCGACATATTCGCGATTGATAAGCTGCCAAGCTTCATCAACGATTTCTTTGGGGCTATCCCGAAATGCGGCGATGCTAGGGTTTGCTAGCTGAAAACCAACAACTGCCACAGCCGCAGCCAATGCTGCTGTTGTACCAAGTACAAGTCCGCCTTTTGCCATGTCAACTTCCTGAAAAGTGATGTGTGTGAGGAATACAAGAATGCAAGATATAAAATCACTTCAACTCTAGCACAGGAGTTTTTAAGCGTGTGATTAAATTAGCAAAACAGGAGCGAACCTTTGTGAGTTGCTCCCTTGCCACCCAAGAATTAGTGGTGCGGCGCGAAGCGCCGCACCACTAATTCTTGGTTTTAATATCTATAGTTTTTAGACTGAGAAGGTAGTAAGCACTAATGCTTAAAGTTATAGTCCATCCCGAATACCAATGTTAAACTTCAGGTTTTTAATTGGTATCTCATAATTTTTAGAGGTAATCATTCAATTTTAAATGTCTTAGCCACTATGAGTTGCAAATGTAGTTTCCAATACAAATTGATGCTTGATAAATTGATGAAATCATTATTGGATAATTTACCTATGATAACCATAGAAGTTAGTCTATGAGCTTTATAAGTTCTTAGCTTTTCAGCCTTGGGATGCTTCTGAAGCAGCGCTTATTTAACTCATTTTACCTTAATGTGAAAACTTTGTGAAAGGTATAGAGTCTGTGATCAAAAAATTTCTATTGAGTACGTTGCTAGTTTTGTGGTTAGTGAGTTTTCCTTTTACAGGTCAGACTTGGGCGCAATCACCTACTCCCACCGCTAGCCCTACAGAAACTGCTTCTCCTGCGGCTACCGTAAGTCCTTCGCCTATTGCATCGCCTAGCGTTTCGCCAACCACTACCTCAGCTCCCACAAGTAGCGATGTTGTAACTCTAACCAAAGAGCAAAAGGAAGCCCTCGACAAACTTCTTGCACCTACACCTGCTGCTTCTCCCATCAATTCTGGTGATACGGCATTTATGTTAGTAGCGGCGGCTCTTGTGTTGCTGATGACTCCAGGGTTAGCATTTTTCTATGGTGGCTTAGTCCGAACCCGCAATGTACTAAACACGATGATGATGAGCTTACTGCTCATGGCTGTAGTCGGTGTTACTTGGGTACTTTGGGGGTATAGCTTAGCCTTTGATGTAACTGCTGAAGTAGCTAAGGGTACATTTGGTCAGGGGCTAGAAAAGTTTATTGGTGGACTTGATTGGGTATTCCTCAATGGAGTCAAGTTTGATGCTCCTGATCCCGTTGGCTATGCAGGAACAATTCCTCACGCAGTATTCATGGTTTACCAGATGATGTTTGCGATCATCACACCAGCCCTTATTTCTGGTGCGATCGTGGAACGGATGAGCTTCAAAGCTTATTTCTGGTTTATTTTGCTCTGGTCTACATTTGTTTATGCTCCTCTTGCCCATATGGTATGGGGTCGAGGATTCTTGCAAGAGTTGGGAGCCTTAGACTTTGCAGGTGGAACAGTTGTTCACATTAGTTCTGGTGTGGCTGCTGTAGTTGCTGTTTTGGTAATTGGTTCTCGCAAAGATTTCGCTACTAGACCTCATACTCCACATAATGTCCCATACGTTCTTTTAGGCATTGGTCTGCTGTGGTTTGGTTGGTTTGGATTTAATGCTGGTAGCGCTCTGGCGGCTGGACCACTTGCGGCAGTTGCCTTTGTGGCAACTACTGTGTCAACCTCTTCTGGTGGTTTAACTTGGTTACTATTTGAATGGGTGTTACGTGGTAAGCCAACTGCTGTAGGTATTGCTAGTGGATTCTTGGCAGGGCTAGTTGGTATTACTCCTGCGGCAGGATTTGTTACGCCAATTGGCGCGATTTTGATTGGCTCAATTACGGCTGTATGCTGTTTTGTTGCTGTAAGTTTGCGTGCAAAATTCAAATTTGATGACTCCCTCGATACCTTCTCTGTTCATGGTGTTGGCGGAACTATTGGTGCAATGCTAACTGGTGTATTTGCGACCAAAGCTGCCTTTGGTGGAGATGCCAACCTTGGACTTTTGGATGGTAATCCTATACTCATTTGGAAGCAGTTTGAGGGTGTTGCCATTACCTACGTGTTTGCAGCTATAGCTACATTTATCATTCTCCAAGTCTTGAAACTATTTATGGACTTGAGAGTTGCTCCTTCCATTGAGGAGCAAGGTATTGACTTGCCTGTACATGGCGAGGAAGGCTATGGAAGTGAGTTTGGTTCTGGTGTATTTGTCAGTCAAACTCCAAATGAAAGTTAAAATCTCAAAATAGTCTCAGACTCAATATTAAATACTTTCAATACTATAGACGGCGCAATGCGTCGTCTATTTTTATATAGCAATACTCGAAAATGTATAACTTTACACAAAACCTAGGTGCTTGAATCTGTTGTTATGAAAGTAATTAATCTTTGCATTCTTTGTATTTGCATGGGTAACTTACTTAGCTGAGGAGAATCTTAAGGTGTTGGTTTATAAGTCAAATCAAAAGAGGAGACTCAAGAGTTCAGTAAATTGGACTGCTTGTATTCCCCTTGCGGCAATTATCGGTGTTTTTTGGGTGTACGCAGCCACTGCTCAAACTGCTGCCCCCACTCCTGAACCGCTAACTCCAGACAAGGTTCAGGAAAATGTTGCGGCACTCAAAGTTGGTTTAGATACTCTTTGGGTAGTTATTGCAGCATTTCTCGTGTTTTTCATGAATGCTGGCTTTGCTCTGGTTGAGTCTGGCTTTTGTCGCCGCAAAAATGCGGTTAATATTCTTACCAAAAACTTAATTGTATTTGCGATCGCTACCATCGCTTACTGGGCAATCGGTTTTGGCTTCATGTATGGCGATAGCGGCGGCAATGCCTTTATTGGCTTGAAAGGATTTTTCTTAAGTGGTGCAGACAATAGCCCTGCAACTCTTGATGCTTATAAGGGTGACTTCCCCGGACTAAGCTGGACAGGTGTGCCGCTCGAAGCTAAGTTCTTGTTCCAGTTAGTATTTGCAGGAACAGCCGCAACAATCGTTTCAGGTGCAGTAGCCGAAAGGATTAAGTTTGTTGCATTCTTGATCTTCAGCTTTTTGTTAGTTGGCATTTCCTATGCGATTACTGGACATTGGATCTGGGGTGGTGGATGGCTGTCAAAATTGGGCTTTTTCGATTTTGCGGGTTCTACAGTAGTTCACTCAGCTGGGGGCTGGGCAGCACTTATTGGCGCGGCAATTCTTGGCGCACGTCATGGCAGATACGGCGAAGATGGCAAAAATCGTGCTATTCCTGGTCATAGTATGAGTCTGGCAACTTTAGGCTGCTTGATCCTATGGTTAGGTTGGTTTGGCTTCAACCCCGGTTCAACCATGGCGGCTGACGGTCGTTTGATCTCCCATATTGCCTTAACTACAAACATGGGTGCTTCCGCAGGTGGTATTGCCGCAACTATCGTTGCTTGGTTTTATCTTGGTAAGCCAGACTTATCAATGATCGTTAACGGTATCTTGGCTGGATTGGTATCGGTTACTGCTTCTTGTGCTTGGATTACCTTACCTAGCTCCATTATCATTGGTGCGATCGGCGGCACAATTGTTGTATTTGCAGTTGGCTTCTTCGACAATCTGAAGATTGATGATCCCGTTGGTGCAACTTCAGTCCACCTTGTTTGTGGTATTTGGGGTACTCTAGCTGTCGGTCTATTTGCTGTCGGACAGACAACGGATATCGGCGGTGGTTACATTTTGCAAGCAGGTGCTGGTCCTAAGGCTGGCTTATTCTTCGGTGGTGGCTTTGATCAAGTTTTAGCTCAACTGATTGGTATTGCTTCCGTTGGTGGTTTTACCGTTGCCTTTAGCTTTATTGCTTGGTACGTTATTTCCCTAATCACAGGTGGTATTCGTGTTGAGCCAGAAGAAGAGTTCAAGGGACTTGATATCTCTGAACATGGCATGGAAGCCTATTCTGGTTTTGGTAAAGAAAGCGAATAGTTTTTTCTAAACCCAACAATAGTAATGGCGGCGCGAAGCGCCGCCATTACTATTGTTGAGGTTTATGTCCTAAGCAAAACTCGCATTGCAATATAAAAACCAAGAATACGAGTGGCGGCGCTTCGCGCCGCCACTCGTCTATTGCAAAACAAAAAGCAAAGGCAGCCCATGGGGCTGCCTTTGCTTTTTGTAAAGTTCATCCTAATTCCGATGGGGTTATCGGGGTATAATGGTGGGGCAAAGAAGTTAAAAATATACGAAATCTCGATAGTTGAACCATGACAAACACTTTGACAAATCCTGTAAAAGTATCAAAGGTTGAAGTCCTTAAGCAAAAAAGTAACTTTTTGCGAGGTCCGATCAATACTGAGCTAACTGATGGCAACCCTTTTTTCAGTCAGGATGGTATACAGATCCTGAAGTTTCATGGTTCTTATCAACAAAAAGAGCGAGATTTTGAAAAGAACAAGGTTAAAGGTGAAGAAGCGCAATACAGCATGATGTTGCGTACCCGTAGCCCCGGTGGTGTGATTCCTTGGCAGTTGTATGTGGCTTTGGATAAGCTGTGTGATAAGTATGGCAATCACACTTTGAGGGCAACAACGCGGCAAGGTTTTCAGATTCATGGCATTCTTAAAGAGAATCTGAAAACGGTGATTGCTGATATCACGCGAAACATGGGATCAACGGTGGGTGCTTGTGGTGACATCAATCGTAATGTCATGGCTCCATCGGCTCCTTTTAAAAATAAGCCTGAGTATGCCTATGCCCGTGAATATGCTTTTAAAATTGCGGATTTGTTAGCACCACAGGCTGGGGCTTATTATGATATTTGGCTTGATGGCGAAGTTGCGGTAACTTCTTCTGAAGCACCTGAGGTTACTGAGGCTCGTAATCGTCAGGGAACGGGGACAGCTAAAACTAACATCAGTGATATTGAGCCGATCTATGGTGTTCAGTATCTACCACGCAAATTTAAAATTGCGATCGCGGTTGCTGGTGATAACTCAGTCGATCTCTATACCAATGACTTGGCATTGGTGGTGATTACCAATGCTCAAAACGAGCTAGAAGGCTTTAATGTTTACGTTGGTGGTGGTTTGGGACGCGCCCACAATAATGATGCAACCATTGTCAGAATGGCTGACAGCATTGGCTTTGTGCCTGAGGCTAAAATTTATGATGTGATTAAGGCGATCGTTTCATTACAACGGGACTATGGCGATCGCCACAATCGTCGTCATTCTCGCTTCAAGCATATTTTGCATGAGTGGGGTGTAGAGAAATTTAAGCAAGTTTTATTGGACTACTATCCAACCAAGCTTGATGTAGCTCGCGAATTGCCAGATTTCAAATATCAGGATTATTTGGGCTGGCATGAGCAGGGTGATGGCAAATACTTTGTCGGTGTCTCGATTGAGAATGGTCGGGTTAGCGATCGCGAAGATCTAAAACTGAAAACTGCTTTGCGGGAAATCAGTGAGAAATTCCATCATGATTTTGTCCTTACGCCCAATCACAACTTGTTGATTACGGAAGTTGCTGCCGATGAGAAAGAAGAGATTCAAAAGATTCTTGATCGCTGTGGTGTTCTTGCTGCTGACAAAATTGATTCCCTCGTTCGCTATTCGATGGCTTGTCCCGCATTTCCGACCTGTGGATTAGCGATCGCCGAGTCAGAACGTGCATTACCCAGCGTATTAGCCAGAATCCGCCAACTATTAGTGCGTTTGGGCTTAGAGAACGAAACCTTTGTCACCCGCATGACAGGCTGCCCCAATGGTTGCGCTCGTCCCTACATGGCGGAACTTGCTTTTGTCGGTAGCGCTGCTGATGAATACCAAATTTGGCTAGGTGGTAGCTTTAACTCGACCCGTTTAGCTCAACCCTATGTACAACGTTTGCATATTCAAAATCTTGAACAAGGTTTAGAACCTCTATTTGTTTATTTCAAAAATGAACGAGTCGCGAGTGAAACCTTTGGTGATTTTTGCGATCGCAAGGGGATCGAAGACTTACGCAAGTTTGCGGAAGCCTATGTTCCCGAAGTAGATGAAACTGACTCTAAGGGCAAACGTAAAGATGTCCGTCATCGCGTTACCCTTTCGGCTAAGTCCTATGAACTGCTCAAAAAAGCTGTTGAGGAAAAGGGTGCTTCGATGAAGGATCTTGTGGAAACAGCTTTGGAGAAATATTTGGGTTAGTGATCTTAGAAACCATTTGAGAATTACTTTCTGCGGTCAGAAGCTCTAAGAGATCCCCCTCAATCCCCCTTAAAAAGGGGGAAGAGTTTAAATTCTCCCCCCTTTTTAAGGGGGGCTGGGGGGGATCTAGACAGGTTTCTTAAGATGGGAGGAGCTTTGCGCCTCCCATCCTAAATTTTGCCATATATTTAAAATAGACCTTGAATCAAGATTCAGTTCCATTATTAGAAGCGGCGCGGCGATATCTAGATATCAATCACGCGCCGTTTTATATGCCAGCACATAAACGTGGTCAGGGAATCGATCGCGAGTTGACGGCAATCATGGGTGAAAATATGTTTCGCCTAGATTTGCCAGAATTACCTGATCTCGAAGATTGCATCACTGATGCTGAAACTCTTGCTGCTGATGCTTATGACAGCGATCGCGCATGGTTTCTGACCAATGGCTCTACTTGTGGTGTACAAGCGATGCTTTTGGCAACCTGTGGCGCAGGTGACAAGATTCTCATTGGGCGCAATTGTCATAAGGCGGCGATCGCAGGATTAGTTCTCAATGGTGCTACACCGATTTATTTACCTACTGACTATCTAGCAGAATATGATTTAGATTTGGGTGTAAGCCCTAAAACTCTAGAATTATTTCTGAATCTACATCCTGACGCAAAAGCAGTAATGCTGGTAAGTCCTAATTATTTTGGAGTCTGTGGCGAACTTGAGAAAATGGTAGCGATCGCCCATTCTTTTGATGTTCCCCTATTAGTCGATGCTGCTCACGGAGCGCATTTAGGATTCCATCCTGACATACCAAAATCAGCATTACAAGCAGGAGCCGATCTCGTAGTTCAATCTACGCACAAAGTGGCAGGTAGTCTCACGCAGTCTTCAATGTTGCATCTCCAAGGCGATCGCGTTGCTACTGAACAGGTTGATCGGGCGTTACAAATATTGCGATCAAGCAGTCCCAATCTCTTGCTCATGATTTCTCTGGATGTGGCAAGACGGCAAATGGCTATGCATGGCAAAGAACTCTTAACTGAGACATTGAAGCTAGCAAAAACTGCGCGATCGCAATTAGACCAAATTCCAAATTTGCGAACTTTTAGTCAAATAGAAATTCCTACCCTTGATAATACTCGACTTACGGTGATGACTGATTGCCTAGAGATTACAGGGTTTGAAGCTGATGAATATTTACATTCCCAATTGGATGTGATGGCGGAAATGCCTACACTTACGCAATTAGTATTTAGTCTTAGCTTTGGTAATACTAAAACTGATATTGAGCGGCTAGTGAATGGATTGCAACAACTCAGCAAGGAAAAAGGAACAAGGAAAAAGGAAAAACCAATTACCAATTACCAATCACCAATCACCAATTACCAATCTAAACTTACTCCTCGTGAAGTCTATTTTGCTAAAAGCGATCGCATTCCTCTCGAACAAGCGATCGGGCGAATTAGTGCAGAATCTCTTTGTCCCTATCCTCCAGGGATTCCTTTAGTGTGTATTGGTGAAGAAATTACCTTTGAAGTATTAGAAATGTTGCAAGCTATTGTGCGATCGGGTGGCATCATTAATGGAGTTAGTGATACCACTCTGCAAACAGTTCTAGTCGTATCATAACTCTGTAGCAAATATTGAATCTACATTACAATAAGTGACATCTGGCTATACGACAGGGTGTCTTTTGACTTGAAAGAAGGAATAGCGCAATGTTGTAGAAAAAAACATGTGGGCTTTCAAGTTAAGAAATGGCTTAGTCATTTCTTAACTTGGTATTAAATCTAGATAAGCATTTGGTAAAGACTTGTGATCTTGGCTTAACCTAAGAGTGCGATCAGGAAATCAATTATCTTGTTGAGTATGCACAATAATTATGCTGGAATCCTTACCACCGTTAAATGACCATAACTTACCTTATCCCGATACAATTCATCCAATTGTGGTGCATTTTGTAATTGCGATGGTGTTGTTTGCCGTAGTATGTGATGCGATCGCCTATTTCACGCGCAATCCGCGCCTATACGAAGTTAGTTGGTGGAATCTGTTTTTTGCTACTATTTCTATCTTTATTGCCATTGTGTTTGGACAAATTGAAGCTGGACTTGCAGAACCTTATAGTTCAGTAGAACCTACTTTAAACTTACATACAATCATCGGCTGGTCATTATCGGGGATTATCGCAGCGATGACAGGATGGCGGTATGTCTTGCGTATCCGCGATCCCAAGACTTTACCTATTTCATTTCTCTTTGCAGGTGTACTATTAACAGGAATAGTTCTGTTTCAAGTTTATTTAGGTGATTTATTGGTTTGGGTTTATGGGCTGCACACAGTTCCAGTAGTCGAAGCTTTAAGGGAGGCTAGTTTGAAATGATCGCAACTTTAATCGATCAATTACATGGTCAATTGGGCTTGAATGGTTTACCCTACAGCATTCCCATCCATCCGAATCTGGTTCACTTGACCCTTGGCTTATTTATTGTAGCGATCGGGTTCGATCTTGTGGGCGTATTTTTTGTTTTGGAAAAGCCGCTATTCAAGTTTATGGCGATCCCTGCGGCGCGATCGAATTTCTTTGATGTTGGTTGGTACAACATGGTCGCTGCCGCGATCGTTACTTTCTTTACGGTCGGCGCAGGTTTTTATGAAATCCTTCTAGCTACACCCGATGAGAATGTCAAAAGTGCTTGGGGTTTTCAAGCAATGGAGACAATGATTTGGCATGGTGTGGGCGGTGTGCTGTTATTAGCTCTAATTGTGGGCATGACGGTCTGGCGTGGGTTTCAGCGCTTCCTATGGCGCAAGGATATGGGACAACAGGTGCAGTGGAGCTATTTGTTAGCAGGACTCGTAATCTTCGCGATCATGTTTGTACATGGGACTTTGGGCGCACAGCTTGCCTCAGAGTTTGGGGTGCATATCACCGCTGATCGCCTGTTACGCATGGGTCAAGATCTTAATTCGCTATAGGGATAACCATGAAACTTCGCACGATTTTAATTTTAGCGGTTGCAGCGATCGCGATCGCTTTTATCAGTCTTTGGATGGGACAAGCCGCCTATACTTGGTTCCCGCCCCAAGCTTCGGCAGAATCAATATTAGTTGATAACCTGTTTAGCTTTTTAGTGACATTAGGAACTTTCATCTTTCTCGGTGTGTTCAGCACGTTGACCTATTCGATCTTGTTTCAACGCGCCGAAAAATATGACTATAGCGATGGTCCCCACATTGAGGGAAATGTCAATTTAGAAATCATCTGGACAGCGATTCCCTTTGCCTTGGTAATTTGGATTGCCGCCTATAGCTATCAAATCTATGACCAGATGTCAATTTTAGGACCAATGGAACATGTGCATATGACGGCGGCGGCTGATGCAGCACCAATGGAGCAAGATAAAACTGCATTTAGGGAAAACGCGGTACATATTGATGTATTTGCGCGGCAATGGTCATGGGAATTTGTTTATGGTAAAGGTACTAATATTGATGTCAGTAGCACAGAACTCCATTTACCAAACAATCGCAGGATCGAATTAACGCTACATTCCGAAGATGTTCTACATGGCTTTTACGTTCCTGCCTTTCGCGTGAAGCAAGATGTGATTCCTGGACGTGATATTAATTTTGAATTTACACCGATCCGTGAAGGCAAATATCGCTTGCGGGATTCTGAATATAGCGGCACTTACTTTGCATCTATGCAAGCCGATGTGGTGGTGGAATCGCCTGAAGCCTTTCACCAATGGCTAACTGATGCTGCAAAACAACCTGCGATCGCTGCTTACAATCCTGCATCTGATGAATACAACAAACGTAGCCGTAACCAATGGCAAACTGTTGTGCCTGCGGCTCCGCCTGTGGTGAATTATTCCAATTAAATATTCCAACTAGTTATGGAGGTCAACTTATGTCTGAGCCGTTGGAAAATAATCTCGAAGAAGGTTCTCGCAAACGAAATCCTAAACGAATAATGGCATTGACTGCTATGGGTGCAATTCCTTTGGGGATTGGGATTTGTTTTATTCAAGTTCCGATCAGTTGTGCTTGTGGTAATCCTGCATTACAAACAACTGGTACTTATATCAGATCCCAACAGGCTTATCACCTAGAAAATCAGAGTTTTAGCAAATCTGCTGAGGCCATGAATATTCCACCGATCCCTGAAAAAACGAATCGTTATCTTTTCTCTACAGAAGTAACTAGCGATCGCGTTTATATCTATGCAACCCCAAGGGAAGTTCCAACTGACCTATTTGGGCTAGGACTCACTAAAGCCAAGATATATGCTCTTGTAGGTGCTGTTGCCTATGACGAGAAACGGAAAGCTACTGATTCAGTTCTATGTATAGCTGAAGGAAGTACTTTCGATAAGCCACCTAAGCCTGTATTCAATGGTGGAAAATTTACTTGTCCTAGTGGATTTTATGCCAGATAGCGATCAGGCTTCAATTAATTTAGCATCTCATCCGTTCCCAAAATTCTTAGTTAATCTTATTCGTTATGGCAAACATTTCTATTGATGCGATCGCCGATCTTCCACCTCAGTCTGAGCAACCCGAAGACTGGCGGCGATTTTTTGGATTTAGTACCGATCATAAAGTGATTGGGATTCAATATATTGTTACTTCTTTTTTCTTCTTTCTCATTGGTGGTGTTCTCGCAATGGTGATCAGGGGTGAACTGATTACACCTGAATCGGATTTAGTCGATCGCGCTGTGTATAACTCCATGTTCACGATGCATGGCACGATCATGCTGTTTCTCTGGACATTTCCCGTACTTTTAGGAATATCAAATTACCTAGTGCCATTGATGATCGGCGCTCGTGATATGGCTTTCCCTAAGTTAAATGCGATCGCCTTTTGGATGGTTCCTGTATTTGGAGTAATCCTGATGGCAAGCTTCTTTGTGCCTGGGGGATCTTCGCAATCTGGCTGGTGGGCTTATCCGCCAGTGAGTTTGCAAAATCCGACAGGGAATATTGTTAATGGTCAGTTCCTTTGGTTAGTTTCAGTCGCCATTTCGGGCGTTTCTTCGATTATGGGTGCGATTAACTTTGTGACTACGATTTTCCGAATGCGAACTACGGGCATGACTTGGTTCAAAATGCCTGTGTTTGTGTGGACAGTCCTCGCCGCGCAAATCATCCAGTTAATTGGATTGCCAGCCTTGACCGCAGGAGCGGTGATGTTGTTGTCTGACTTGACTTTTGGGACAAGCTTTTTCGATCCAGCCAAAGGCGGCGATCCCGTTCTCTTTCAACATTTTTTCTGGTTCTATTCTCATCCCGCCGTCTATGTGATTGCTTTGCCAGTGTTTGGGATTTTCTCAGAGATTTTCCCTGTCTATGCACGTAAGCCTCTCTTTGGTTACAAAGTCGTGGCAGTGTCTTCCTTAATCATTACAGGATTAAGTGGCATTGTGTGGGTGCATCATATGTTTGCCAGTGGCACGCCTAGCTGGATGCGGATGCTCTTTATGGCGACGACAATGTTGATTTCTGTACCGACAGGGATCAAGGTTTTCGCTTGGGTGGCAACGATCTGGGGCGGCAAAATCAAGCTAACTACGGCGATGCTATTTGGCTTAGGTGCGATGGTGATGTTCGTATTCGCAGGAATCACAGGCATCATGCTGGCTTCTGTTCCCGTCGATATTCATGTGAATAATACTTACTTTGTGGTCGGACATTTCCATTATGTAATTTACGGCGCAGTGGTCATGGGAATCTACGCAGCGCTGTATCATTGGTTCCCCAAAATGACTGGCAGAATGTATTCCGAAGGTTTAGGGAAGCTCCATTTCATCCTTACCTTTATCGGTACAAATGCCTGTTTCTTTCCGATGCATCCCCTCGGTTTGCAGGGAATGCCCCGCCGCGTTGCCTCCTACGATCCAGAGTTTGCTTTCTGGAATGTGATTGCTAGTTTAGGCGGCTTTCTCTTGGGAGTATCGACATTGCCATTCTTGCTCAATATGATTGGCTCTTGGGTACAGGGAGAAAAAGCTCCCAAAAATCCTTGGCGAGCGATCGGTTTGGAATGGCTAATTTCTTCGCCTCCATCCCATGAGAACTTTGAGGAGTTACCGATTGTAATTTCCGAACCCTACGGCTATGGCAAAGATGAACCCTTAGTTTCTAATCCTGATAAGTTGGAGGTAAATCATGCAACCAGTTGATACTTCTGTTAGCGACAATCCCATTTTGGAAGTTACCCACGAATCCTCCCATAGTGAGCATCCCGACAATCGGCTATTTGGCTTTGTGGTATTCCTACTTTCCGAAAGCGTCATCTTCTTGAGCTTTTTCGCAGCCTATATTGTCTATAAAACGACATCCCTCAATTGGTTGCCTGATGGTGTCACAGGTTTAGAAATTCGGGAACCTGCAATTAACACTGTGATTTTAGTTTCCAGCAGTTTCACCATCTATATCGCTGAGAAATTTCTCCATAAAAAGCAACTTTGGGGCTTTCGCGCCTTCTGGTTGCTAACGATCGCTATGGGTAGTTATTTCCTTTACGGTCAAGCAGTGGAATGGAGTGGTTTAGCCTTTAGCTTTGGTGATGGTGTATTTGGCGGTAGTTTCTATTTGCTAACAGGCTTTCATGGTCTGCACGTTTTAACGGGTGTGCTGTTGCAGTTAATCATGTTAGTGCGATCGTTCATTCCCAATGAATATGATAAAGGTTTATATGGCATTGAGGCAACCTCGCTATTCTGGCATTTTGTCGATGTGATTTGGATTGCGTTGTTTACGTTGATTTATGTGTGGCAATAATTCGATCCCCCCTACCCCCCTTGTAAAGGGGGGCTTTAGACAGTTTAGAAAATTCAAATAATTGAGTCCCCCTTTTTAAGGGGGATGCCGAAGGCAGGGGGATCGAACCTCCGCTTACAGCAGATTGGATATGTTGTTTACGTTGATTTATGTGTGGCAATAATTCGATCCCCCCTACCCCCCTTGTAAAGGGGGGCTTTAGACAGTTTAGAAAATTCAAATAATTGAGTCCCCCTTTTTAAGGGGGATGCCGAAGGCAGGGGGATCGAACCTCCGCTTATGACAGAACCTATGAATTAGAGAAGGAAACCCAATGATTATTGATGACCATTATTACGATGTGATTATTGTGGGAACTGGTGCCGGTGGTGGAACCATTGCCTATAAACTGGCTTCCACAGGTAAGAAAATCCTGATTCTGGAACGTGGTGACTATATGCCTCTCGAAGAACAGAATCGCAGTAATATCGATATCTTTCAGCGCGATCGCTATCATGCTCCTGAACAATGGTATGACCACACAGGCGAGCCATTTTCCCCGCAAACTAACTATGCGATCGGTGGGAACACTAAAATCTATGGTGCGGCTCTATTGCGGCGGCGCGAGAAGGACTTTGTAGAAGTCACCCATCAAGCAGGTATTTCCCCTGAGTGGTGTGTGAAGTATGACGAATTTGAGCCTTATTACACCGAAGCCGAAAATCTCTATAAGGTACATGGTGAGTCCCAAACTGACAGTACCGAACCAACTCACAGCGCTGATTATCCCTATCCTGCGGTTAGTCATGAGCCTGAGATCCAGAAGATCTATGAGGCGATCGCCAATCAAGGTTTGCATCCCTCCACAATTCCCCTCGGCTTGACCCGTCAAGAAGATGACCCCACTAGCGACTCTGAAGAAAGCTGCCTCGTTCCTGCCTTAAAGTCGGCAAATGTCACCTTGAAAACCCAAGCCAAAGTCATCGCTTTACATACCAATCCATCGGGGCGATCGGTGAAGGGTGTAGAAGCGGAAGTGGGCGGACAGTCCTATCTCTTTTTAGGCGATATCGTTGTACTTGCCTGTGGTGCAATCAATTCGGCGGCGTTGCTGTTGCGATCGACTAATGATTCCCATCCCAAAGGGCTTGCCAATAGCTCCGATCAAGTGGGACGGAATTTGATGAAAAGCCTCTTGTCATCAGTAGTCCAACTCAGCACAAAGCCCAATAATGGTTCTTTCCAAAAGTCTATTTATGTGAATGATTTCTATTGGGGTGATGCGGATTTTCCCTATCCAATGGGACATATTCAGAACTCTGGCGGACTGCTCACCGACATCATTTTTGCCGAATCTCCTCCCGTATTCTCCATTGTGGCGCGGCTCATGCCCAACTTTGGACTGAAGCAGTTAGCCACCCATTCAATCGGTTGGTGGGCGCAAACGGAGGATTTGCCAGACTCGAATAATCGGGTGCGCCTTGAAAATAATAAAATCCATATCGATTACAATCCCAATAATACAGAAGCCCACGATCGCTTAATTTATCGCTGGACTGATGTGTTAAAAAATATCGAGAAATCCCTAGATGGCTTCCGTACTGGGTTCCTGCATCCCCGTTCTGAGTCGCCTTTGCAAGTGGTCGCCAATCAATGCGGAACCTGTCGCTTTGGTGATGATCCTTTAACTTCCGTTTTAGATCGCGATTGCCGCGCTCACGATCTCGATAATCTCTATGTGGTAGATGGCAGTTTCTTTCCATCTAATGCGGCGGTGAGTCCTGCTTTGACGATTATTGCTAATGCTTTAAGAGTAGGCGATCGGTTAATTGAGAGGTTGAAATAAATAGCAGTGTAGGGTATTGACGCAAAAATAAAATCTAGCTAAATACCCTATAATTAGACTAAGTAAAATATTTATTTAAATAACTAGATTAGAAGTGTTAAATCTCAACGAAAAAGTTATGAATCAAGAATTAGAAAAATTATTGAATGAATTAGATATATCAGAGCAATTTACTACTGATTCCTCTATTTCAAGTAAAATAAACTCTATTAGTAGTGGAGATGAAAGCTTCGAGTTAGAGAGCGAAAAAATTGCATTCTTATTTCATGAAACCAACGAAAATTTATATTCTGGATGGGGAACTTATTATCGACCTGCATTTGGTCCCGTAATTAGGGATGGACAAATTTATGAAAGTCCTAGTTTGTCTGTCATAACAGAAGAGATGCTTAGTTATTGGGAGAATCGAGCAGAAAAGACAAACAATCTTATCATGAAAGCTAGGTATTCAGGTTTAGTATACGACTTAACACAAAAAGTTTTAGGTAGAAGTAGAAAACCAAACTATAAAACAGTAGTTATTTATGTTGAATCCCTGATTGCAATATGTGATAAAGATGTGTGTGAGCGTCATATAGAAACTATCCAAAAAACAAAAATAATTAGGGCATACAAGGTAGCCTGTTCAATTAGAAATACCCCTTTAATAGAAAGTTGTATTGATGCAGCTATACGACTTGAAGATCGTATAACAGAAAAATCTGCATCAACACTTTTAGGATTTTGCTTTGACTTGTTCGTACTGGGCAAAGAGAAATTACTCAGGGAAGAACAGAAAGAAAAGTTAGTATCAGATTTAGAAGCAAGATTTGTATATGTATCCACTAATAATTACTCATTTCAGATATGTGAATCAGTAGGCATCCCACTAGCAAAATACTACCGATCTCAAAATCGACTGGAAGATGTTAAGCGAATTATCACAACTGTTGGAAGAAGCTTTGAATTATTCTTTCAAGGACAGGATGAATTGTTGCAATCTTTTCATTATCAACATTTACATGAAATTTATATTCAATTTAATTTGAAGGATGAAGCTGAAAATATTTCTAAAAAAATTACCGAAGTTGGTTCAGGAGTTATTAAAAATATGCAGTTATTCGTTCAAAGCATGGAAATTTCCAAAGAAAGTTTAGATCAGTATGTGGTTACTATGATTGAAGGGGGCTTTGACAATGCCCTATATAGAATTACACATCAGTTTATCCCTAAAATAGATGAAGTTCAAAAGATTGATCCATTTACTGCTTCATCTACTATTGTGTCATACGATCATAGGGGAATACCTATAGCAAAAATGACTGATCCTAGTGATTTTGATGTAAGCCAGCTATGTAAAAGCATGGGTGAAAACTCATTGATTTTGCATCATTTATTTGTTAGGTTGACAGAAAAATATAATCCTAAAGCTGAGGATTACCTAGCATTGTTTTATCGCTCTCCTCTTTTTGACAAATCTAAGCAGAGTATTGTTGAAAAAGGCATTTTAGCTTTTTTTATAGAAGACTATATAACAGCAATTCATTTATTTGTTCCTCAAATTGAAGCTGCTATTCGTACATTAGTAAAGTTAAAGGGTGGACTTCTTGTAGTGGAAAATAACTATGATGGATTTAAATTTAAAACTTTAGATGCTCTACTTCGTGATGATATAGTCAAGGATTATTTTGGTGAGGATATAGCTTTTTATCTGAGGATTTTACTATCCGATCAACGCGGTTGGAATATAAGAAATAAAGTATGTCATGGTATGAGTCCAATAGAAGAATTTAATGATTCGATAGCTGACAGGCTAATGCACGTAATGCTATGTTTGGCGATAGTAAAAGAGTGCAATGCTTAACATCATGATCGTGTTGTTTTTTGGTGAGTGGTTGGGCGATCGTGTTTTTGTTGGGTGATTGGGCGATCGCGTTGTACTTTTTTGTGGGTGATTTGGTGATCGTGGTTTTGATGGGATGATTGGGCGATCGTGTTTTGGTGGTGGTTGATTGGGCGATCACTATTTAATAAACCTCATCATGACTCCCAATATCAACCCAAAAAATCACCATCTCCACCAACTCTTCATCTTCAGAAAATCTAAAAACAATCCTACAATCATAAGCAACAGAACAAGACCATAATCCAGCTAAATTCCCTCCCAACTTATGAGACTTTAATAAAGGTGTAAATGGATCATCTCCCACCAGCTTTAATGCTTTTACAATTGGCTCAGTTAATTGTGGATTTTTCTTTGTAATTTTTTTGAAAGACCGTTTAAATCCGTTACTCCAAACAACTTGCATCATCATCCCCCAGTAAATCAGCGATCAAATCATCCACACTTCCTTTTTTTGCCGTTCCATTTTCAAATGATTTCATCACCTCCTCAGAATTAGCCAAAATCTCCTGCCGACGACTCTCAATCCGCCGCTTACGGATTAGCTCAAACAAATAATCCTGATCTTCTATTGATAAACCCTCAATAGAATCAATGATTTGCTGAAAGAGCATCATAAGACTTCCTTAACTATTACAAAATTTTTTAACAACTATCTTCTGTATATTTCTAATTCTAACTCATTAACATCAAACGACTCTAGGCGATCGCGTTTTGGGTGAGTGGGCGATCACATTAATCTACATCGATCCAGAAGAAAATGATAGCGCTTTACGCCGCCATTTTCTTTTGGGTTTTGATTTTGTCATAGCTAATTCGAGTGTGACTATAGAATAGAATGCATTTTACAAATAAGTTCAAAGTTTTAGCTCTAATGCTGATTACTCTTAGCGATCGCCTTGCGTTGACTATCACCTGTCCGTTTGAGAGCAAAACTCTCAATGCTGTTGTACAAACTGCGAGGTAGTAACCAAATTAAATAAGCAGCGAAAATAGTCAGTAGCGATCGCATGGGTTCATAAATTAAAATTTTCCAATTGCTCTGCAAGGCGCGATTTACAAGTTTTACGGCGGCTTTGCCATCTTTATTGCGAATGGCACGACGGGAGAGATAGCGGAACTGGTAGGCACGGGCGAGGGATTCCCACTTTGCTAATAAATCAGGCGCGTAGGAGCGAGTTTTAGCGATTACCTTTTCCCATGATTCTAGTTGCTTATTCATGTTTGCGGATAGGCTATCAGGATTAACACGATAGAGAGTAAGTGGTTCGGGGATACCTTCAATTTGCCAATTGGTTTGAATGGCGATTCTAATCCAGCATTCAATATCTTCTGACTGACGGAACTGATCGTCAAAATAGAAGTCCTCAACTTCGCCATAGAGATTGTCTTGAAACTTAATCCCTTCAAGAGCTTCACGACGAATTACAGGGGCGGAGCCATTGCCAATGGGGTTGCGACAGAGTAAATGCGGCGCGTCAATATCTGTCAGTTTGGGCATTTGGTATGTGCCAAGGGAATTACTATCTTCGTCAATAAAGGCGGAGCGGCTGAAACTAATGCCAACTTGAGGATGAGTTTCTAAATGCTGAACGTGCTTTTCGAGCTTTTCAGGCAACCAAAGATCATCGCTATCCAATAGGGCAATATACTCGCCTTGAGCATGACGAATACCTGTATTTCTTGCCCCTGCCAAGCCACGATTCTTTTGATGAATAATCTGTATGCGGGAATCAGTAAACTGTTCGCAAATCTCGATACTGCGATCGGGAGATTGATCGTCAACAATGATTAATTCAAAATCTCGAAATGTTTGCGCTAAGACTGATGCAATTGTTTCTTGGATAAAACGCTCAACATTATAAACGGGGACAATTACTGACACTTTAACCATGACTTTTTGCCTATAATTTATGATATTTGTTCTTGAAGATTTGGCTTTGTAATGTATTTCTTAACCCACAGTACAAAGATTGGGATTGCCCCCCAATGAATAATCATCACCGCAGCCGCCACACCTGTAATTTTCCAGATTGCGCCTACACAAATAGCGATCGCAAAAATAATTGTGAATAGCACATTCCAAATCAAATCCCAATTTGGTTTATCCATTGCCCAAAGTGCTTTCGATGCAGCATTAGCATAGGGTCTAGGAATTGCCGATAAACAAATGAGAATCAACAATGGAATTGCAGGAATCCATTTCTGTCCAAATACTAGGGGAACATATATCGGCGCAAGTAATACCTGTGCTAAGACAATTGGCACAATTACCTTGGTGATTGATTGGAAACTTTGGAGATAGCGATCGCGAAATTGGGCAGGGTCACTTCTGGCTTCGCAAAGATGCGGATAGAGCGCTGCATCAACGGCAGTAATGAAACTAAGGCTAATTCCTAGTCCTGCATTAAAGGCAAAGTAATATAAACCAAGGGCTTTAATCCCTAAGAAATGCCCTGCGATTAAATAATCGAGATTATTCCTGAGGGTAGCCAGCATTTGGATACCAAGAATACTGCGCCCAAAATGGATAATCTCTTGCCAACGATGGAGCGTAAAGGATTTGGTCGATCGCCAAGGATTATTGGAGCGATGCACAATCACCCAAATCGGTGCGACAATTACTTTCGGCAAGACGATCGCCCACATCCCGAAGCCTTGCCAAGCCAGAATCATCGTCAAAATATTGTCGGTAGAAATCTGTAAAGCATTGGCTAAAGCCGAGACATGGAGACGGTTTTCCCTCTGCGATCGCGCCGCTTGGATGAGTCCCATCGGTAACATTAGATAAACCAAGCCCATCGCGCAAATCGGCAAAATCACTTGGCTGTCTTTATAAATCCATGACATCGGCAAAGCAACCAGACATTGAATCAGAAATAAGCCACCGCAAATAAACCAGTTAATGTAATAGGCCGTTTGGGATAACTCCTCGATATCTTCTTCTTTGGCTTGGATCAGTTTATCGAAAATGCCATTGCGCGTGAATACATTCACAAATTCATTAGTCGTTAGTACTAGTGCGGCTAAACCATAGTCATATTCTGAGAGCCATCGTGCTAAAACAACCGTAGCAGCCAATCGCGAGATGCGAATGAGAATTTCTGACAAGCCTAACCAGCCAATATTACGGGCAAAGCGATTCGCTAGTTTTTTCTGAATGAAGCCAATTACTGACTGGATTAGTTTTTGCATAAATCTGATAGCAGCGCCTCCCATGCCGTCATATATTCTTCCCAAGAATTCTGCACATCCATGCGACCTTGTAAGCCCCATGCTTCCAGTTGTGATCGCGGCATCTCACAAACTTGATTGATCGCTGCGGCTAGAGCCTCAGGGTCATTGGCGGGAACTAGTACCCCACAGTCATTTACCTGTTCTGTTAGTCCATCTACCTTCGAGACAATTACCGTCTTGGCTGCGGCCTTGGATTCTAAACAGACATTACCCCAAGGTTCCCAATTAGAAGGAATGATGATCGCATCGCACTTCTCTAAAAAGGATGGTACATCAGAGATCGAACCCAGAAAATGAATACGTGGATCATCACCAGCTAAGGATTTTAACAAGTCTTCCTGCTCTCCATAGCCACCGACTAGTAATTGGATTTGAGGATTTGGGACTTTTTGCATTGCCCGTAGTAAGGTGTCAAATCCCTTTTGCTGATTGAATCGACCATAGGCTCCTAATATCAGAGTTGTGTCGATAGATTTAAGAGGCAAGTTCAGAAACTCATCTAAAGTGCGACATTGCTGAATAGTAGCAAGTTTCTTTGGATTTACAAGACGATGCGATCGCATCCATTTTCGCTGTCCTTGGGAAATTGCGACAACTTTATGGGCAAGTCCATAGGCAAAACGCAACATTAAATGAAATCGCCAAGGTGATCGCACTTTCCACTGTTCAAAGCTTTCAGAATAGTGATGCTCATGGATGAGTAACTTGGTTGCGAACCTGAGTTTTAATAATCGCCATAGCGATCGCCATGAACAAGGATCATGCCAAATCACCACATCAGGTTTAATTGTCGATAGATTGTTGAGGGCTTCACTTTCGGAGAGAAATAGAAACTCAAATTTTTCTTTAAGTCGTGAATTAGTAAGGCTACCACTGGTACTTTTGATGCCGCCAACATTGCGATCGCTAAGTAGATGCACAATTTTGGGTTTACATTCTAGGGAATTTATTGATGATGTCATTGGGGAATCTCCTCACTATTTTTATTATTAATTTGGGGAATTATTTCTACTGGCAAAGCTTCGCTGGCTTCTATTTGCTCCTCATTGGGACGTTCTAGAAATCCCATGCCGATACCGATTAACCCTGGCCAGTATAAATAGGCAAGAATTTCCAGATTTTCGCCAAAGGTATAGAGAAAAACGACCAACATCATTGTTAAGCCTAATTTTGCGGTATCACTGCGTTGTGACTTAATTAGCAAATCCCCCAAGCTATAGATCATCGGAATTGCCAGTGCGACAAATCCCACTAACCCTTTCACAAACAGCAGTCCATACCAAGTGTGATGAGAACCAATAGGCATATATTCCACCATATGTGGACCACTCTCGACGATGCCATGCCCCCAGATTGGAGCTTCAGTTTGCCAACGGTAAACCGCAATTCTACCGAGAGCCGCCCTTACTCGCGAGGAATCCTTACGAGCCGCAGCAAATTGCTCAGAGAACTTGTCCAATCCTTCCATTAACATCGGCAAAGTTACTCCCCCTGTACTGGCGATCGCCCCCGTAATCATCAGCGAGATCGGTCGTGAAATCCTTGACAATAGTTCCACTAAAATCCACACCACAGGCAAACAGAGCAATGCTAATCGTGATTTGGAAACTTGACACATCATGATACAACCTGCGATGCCCAGATATTTCCATTTTTTACAAGGTTCACGCAAAATCATAAAGAAGTAAATATTTGCCACAAATCCTAGTGCTGGAGCCCAAGGGGTAAATAATCGCCAACGGGGTGTATTGTCGCCTGGATCAATTTCATAGAGACGGAATTCAAAAAATTCAGGGCCGGGTCCACCGATCACTTGTAATGGCGAGATAAATAGTTTTTCAGGTAATTTGGCATAGTAAGCTGCAATGAAGATCGGGGAGAACAAAAATACCATCGTACAAACCAACGCGGCGGCTCGATACAGCAGTTTGGGACGAATTGGTAAGCATCCCGCCATTGGAAATAGTGCTAAGAGCGCCCATCCCTTAGCCCAACCAATTGACGATTTTATAATCTGTCCCATATCTAAGTAGTAATCCAGATGGCCCATTACTAGAGACACCTGCATCATCACCATGCCCCCAACCCACATCCATACCCCCACAGGAATCCGAATTCGCTCTCTTAAAGGTGTATTTGGAAGATTATGTTGCCACCAACGCCAACATAATCTTCCAAATAAGATCCAAGGCAGAATTGCGCCTAGTACATATAGTCCGCCAATGAAATAAATGGCGAAAGTCCAGACGATCGCATACCACACCAATTTCTCTTCGAGGTTTTCTGGTGTGATCTTTAAATGTTCAGGGGTTTGCAAAAACTTGAATATGTTCATCGTAGTTACCCTGTTTTGCTGCGATCGCTATTGGGAATAGCCCGTAAAGTCGGCAACTCCGCTACTTCAGAAAGTTCCACTTCCTGTTTTGGCTTTTGACCCATAGACTGGCGCTTCCACAATAAAAATACGCCTGTGGAGACAAAGAGCGAACCGACAAAAGCTCCAGCCAATACTAGTTTTGGTTGTGGTGATGCGGGTTCATCTGCCAAGCTAGGCGGCGAAACTAATTGTGCTAAGGGATAGGCGGTAAAAATATCCGATTTGCTGAGATCAATTTTGGCGAGGGAAGATGCGAAGACTGCTTCGGCAACTTGAGCATCCCTTTGGAGGCGATCCAGTTCCAATTGCTTTTGGGTCAAATCCCGCAAGCGATCGTCAAAGTTTTCAATTTGGCGACCCAATTCTTGGGTTTGTCCTAAGACTCCACTTTGTTCTGCTTGCACAGCAACTAAATCCCGATAGAGACTTTCTTTGCCTGCGCTACCCGTCACGTTTAAATTTAGCCTTGCCAAATCCTGCAAGCTAGGACGACGTTTTAATAAAAAACTAGCGCGATCGCTGATCGCATCCCTAGCATTTTTTTGTCTCGCTGCTTCTCTCACGACATTGGGATGGTTTTCTCCCCATTTAGAACTTAAAACTGTCAAATTTGCCGATGCATCACTGTAATCTCTGAGGCTTTGCTGATAAATCGGATCGGACTGTAAAGTAAAGGCTTCACTGGCTTCATCAACACTTAAACCGAGGCTATTTGACAGTTGCTGAAGGCGATCGCTCAGTAACATATCCTGTGCTAGCATTTCGGCTCTTTGTTTCCGCAATTGCTCTAGACTCACCGCCACTTCTTTGACCTGATCGGTGGTACTCAGCCCAGATAGGCTTTTATAAGCGGCTAACCTCTTTTGCGTTTCCGCTAATTTAATCTTTGCCATATCCAATGTCGCTTGTGTGCCATCGTCTCGTTTGGCAATTTCATCTTCACGGAGCTTATTCACTTTTTGCATGAGCGTATTGTAAAGCGCAAAACCCCTCTCTTGAGCTTCTTTGGCACTTGGGCCTTCGATTTCTACTTGTAAAATAGAAGTATTATCGATTAACTTACTTTTGGGTTTTCCTAATTCTGAAGTCTTAATATTCAGCGACTTAGCCGCTTCTTCTAAGACAGGCTCATCATTGAGAATATATTGATAATTGGCTCGGGGATCAAGAGACGATCCACCAGAAGCAGAAGTACTCGAAGAGGAGGCTTGACCAATACTCGGTAAGTTCACACTCGCCCCCACATTTCCTCCTGGGAGAATGATTGCCATTTTACTAACATATTTAGGCTTTGCCTTTTTTAGATAAGTCAAGGCTCCTCCCCAGATCACCGCATTCAGCGCTAATCCCATTAACACATAAATCCACCATCCCAATCGTGGCGATCGCTTTGTCTCTTTTAAATCGCTTACATCGATGCTTTCGGTGGGAGACTCCTTACTCATCGACTACTCCCACCGAAAATATCCCGAATCAATTTGATCGGGTTGAGAATATCCCCTACAAAATCTAAAACTCCTCTAACTTCAGTTACGGTTGAGTCATAACAGGCGACGCTATCCTGAGGCATTAAAAATGGATTAGTGATTTGATCTTTAGAATTACGGATTAAATCTTCAACAGAGCGATCGATCGCGATGGTTTCCCCTGAGAGGCGATCGGTTCGCACTAGCACTGCACTGCGTGGCGCATTGGTGGGTGTAGTTCCACCGACACAGTTAGCGGCAAATACCGCTTGCGAAAATCGAGAACCATAGGGAAAACTAGAAGAATCTCGATTGATGCCTGAAGTGGAGTTACTATTCGCAGGTATGGTTAAATTGGATAGAAAAACCACAATCCCAGGGGGGGTAATTTGGGAAGGGCGGACAATTCTCGGATCGATGGTGTCTCTTTTGGGAACGATGATTGTATCTCCTGCGATCAGTGGGATATCTTCCACTGGTTCCCCCGTAAAAATTCCTGTCAAATCAACGGTCAGCTTTTTATTTTGGCGAATTATGCTGATTTTGGTGATATCGGCGGTGGGCATTACGCCTCCTGCCCCCCGCAGAGCGGAAGTTAAAAACCTGTCAGGAGCATAGTCACCTGATGACTGTGTAAGTTGCTGGGCGCGAACCTCCGCACTGCGATTATTGATCAAGACTCTTCCCGTTTGAAAGGTTTCTCCTGATACATTCACTGCAACTGGTGCAAGCGCCAAAGGCACAACTGAAATTTGCAGAAATTGCGGTTGAAAATATTTTTTGGTAATCAACTGAGTTTTGATTAACTCTTGAATGGTAGAAATCTCTAAGCCAACTACAGTCAATGGTGCTAGGTAGGGAATAGAGATAGTTCCATCAGTATTTACTTCATATACGCCGTTAAATAATTCTCCTTCGGGAATCAGTAAGCGAATGCGATCGCCTGGGGATAGGGGTAATGCAGCTAAGGGCTGGACATTAGTAACGGCGATCGCAATAGTTGCCAAGAAGATTAAACATCCAAAGTTAGATGGCAAGTCTAAACCTAGCCATCCAATTTTGCTTTTTTGAAGCCATCTTCTAGACTGCGCCATTGTTCCGTTCAAATAACATTGCAATAGTTCTCCAGATTAGCCATAGATCATATTTTAAGCTCCAATTTCGCTTATAGGTGAGGTCAAAGCCCATCACTTCTTCAAAGCTCCTGACCGTCGAGCGTCCACTTACTTGCCAGACTCCACTGAGTCCGGGTTTGACATCGAGCCGACTCCATTCGGTCATTTTTTCATCGGTATATTCATTTTCTAATTCGTATAGCCCGACTTCACCAAAGGTAGGTGGTCTTGTGCCTATTAGACTCATATCGCCCGTAAGTATATTCCAAAATTGTGGAAACTCATCGAGGCTAGTTTTACGAAGGAATTTACCGACTTTAGTAACGCGCGGATCATTGCTATTTTTAAAAAATTTACCGCTATCACTATTTTGAGGTGTGCTGTCACTAGCATTAGCAATTTCATTGGTAACTTTTTGCTTGAGCATTTCCGCATTTTTGACCATGGAGCGAAATTTCCAAATTCCAAAGGGTTTGCTCATCAGTCCTGCGCGTTTTTGCTTAAAGAGAATGGAACCATGACTCTCAAGTTTGATGGCGATCGCAATTGGTACAAACAGAATGGCTGTAAAACTCAAACCCACTAAAGCTCCTAAAATATCGATGATCCGTTTCGGAAAACTACGAACCGATGGATGCACTGGTAGAGAAGGATCTAACTCGATCGCAGGGTAGAAAAAATACATTACATAGGCAATCACACAGAGAATAGGGGTGCTCAGCAAAAACTCGTAAATACGATGTAGGAATCTCAACAGAGCATTGGGTTTATTGGGCGATCGCTCATTTTTTTGCCTCGGTAAACGATTGGTACGAGTAGCTGGTTCAATATAAAAAACATGATCGAGCTTGGTCATTTTTAAAATTGATAACACTTGAGGATTGACACTCCAAAGCACCAGTTCTGTCGGTTCTGGTTTACCTGATTGAATATCTGTTTGGCGCAAAACTTTTAAACAAGATACCAATGCGCCGACACCTGAGCTATCTATAAACTCTGTATTCGACATGTCAATGATGATCTTCCGAAAGCTTTCCTCCTCTTGGCATAACTGCCGAAAATCCTCCTTTAATTTGCGGGCTTCAGGATTGAATATATTTTTAGGTGTACTGATAAAAACAGTGTCATGAAAATTAGTAATCTGAACATCATGTAGCCCAAATCGTAAGGATTGATGCTCATGATTGGTGGGGATATATACTACTTCAGGATAACGAGTAGCAATTTCTTCTGAACGCACAATCAACAAGTCCAAAGCTTTCCATGAGCGCAATAATTTTGCCGACAGACTCAAATCACGGATGCGCGTTTTTGATTCAATGAAAATCACTTTACTTTTAAAGAAATATTTAGCTGCCACCAAAAAAGGTACGGCAACACCAGCACCAGTAGACATAACGATCTGAGGGCGTTCCTTTCTTAATACATCGATCGCTAAATACAAATTGCGGATAAAGTTAGGAATATTCCGATTGGTGGGACTATAAGCCCAGCAAACTTTTTCAGCACTCAATTCTGTTTGAGTTGTGCCTGTTTTAAAGGTAATCCAAGTTCGTTGCGAAATGGTTTGCCAATATTTGCTGAGCCCTTGCATCCCCTTAAAATGTCCTCCCGAAGAGCAAACTAAGAGAATCTTCTGATAGTCTTGACTAGGATAGCGATCGCTTAAATATTCGCATAGTGCTTTGTCTTCACTAAAACTAAGAGGACTCCGAGGAATAGTCACTAACTTCAAGAACTTCACCAGATCGGCAGGCGATCGGGCAATGAGTACACCTTGATTTTCTAAATCCTCAGCCATTTCTAGCTGATGATCGTCAACATGTTCATGAAATTTAACTGTGCGTGGCACTAAGATGTAAGGCTTATCAAATTCTTCAAGTAACAGGGTACTCCCCTCACCGCAGTGAGCAATTACTGCGTTTGCTTGCTCAACAAGTTGCTTAAATTGTGTTTCTGGAATTATTTTACTGATTTTAACATCGTCGGGTAAGCGTGTTGAAGCCCCATACTGAATGACTACTTCTTCGTTGATAATCCCTTCTTTGATCAACAAACTGATCCAATCCATTAATGAATTGAATGGATACTGCTCAGTCCCGACTGTAACAAGTATCATAAATTAAGGTTCCCCAATTGTTTAGATATATATTTGCTTAGATGAAACTTAGTAGGTATTTGGTCGCAACCTTTTTCTAAGTAATGTTTTTATGACCGTAAACTCGCGAATTTCTAAATTTGATTGGATCAGAAGTAGATTTTGTATGTCTTTAAAATTAAGTGTAGCAGATCGTACATGTTATTAATTCAGCATAAAATATTACGCTGCGCTTAGTAATCTAAGTTTTATTTGGGTATGGCACTATGATGGATTAAAACCCTGCCCAATCATCACGCCTGTTTCTATGACTATTGCTCCGCTAAACTGGACAGAATTAGAATCCCTCACAGACTTCCACATCGATACTGTCAATGGTTCTACTAACTCACAAGCTAGGTTACGCCTATTTGGACATACCGAAGCTGATGTACGGGTGACACTATATCGCGACAATCACGCATGGTGTCCTTACTGTCAAAAGATTTGGCTATGGTTAGAGGAAAAACAGATTCCCTACCGCATCGAAAAAGTAACCATGTTTTGCTATGGCGAAAAGGAAAGTTGGTACAAAAGGATTGTGCCTTCAGGGATGTTACCTGCGATCGCCTTAGACGGAAAAATTATTACTGAAAGCGATGATATCTTGATTGCCTTAGAGAAAGTGTTTGGCTCTCTCAGTCACAGTATGCTTGATGCTCAAGTAATTCCCATTAGACGATTAGAAAGAACCCTATTTCGAGCTTGGTGTGAATGGCTCTGTCGTCCTGTCAGTTCCGCCGCCCAAGAGCAGCGCCACCGTCAACAGTTTATTGAAGTTATCCAAAAAGTAGAAGCGGTTTTAGGCAGTACACCTAGCCCCTATTTTCTTGAAGATTTTGGTACTGCTGATGTGATTTTTACGCCCTATGTCGAGCGGATGAATGCTAGTCTCTACTATTACAAAGGCTATTCTCTACGCGAAGACAATCCACGTATGTCGGCTTGGTTTGATGCAATGGAAAGTCGTCTGACCTATCGCGGTACACAGAGTGATTTCCATACCCATGCCCATGACTTACCACCACAAATGGGAGGTTGCTATGAAAATGGTGAACCACAGATGCTCATCAATAAGGAACGAGTGGATCATGGCTCTTGGTTTGGGCTGCCTGACGTAACTTATGCGGAACCTGAGAACTCTCGTCAAGAAGCATTGCAAAAAGTGATCAAACATCGAGCCAATATCATTAAAGTCAATCCTGAGGATCATAAATTATTTGATGAAGCTCTACGTTGTGCTTTAACCAATATGATGACTGGTGAAGATTGTGCGCCACCACCTAATTCTGATATTGCTTTAAGGTATTTGCGCGATCGCATTAGTGTACCTCGCGATATGTCGATTTATGCGGCGAAGCGTCTCAGAGAATCACTTGAGAAAACTGCGGCTTTAGCAGGCGATCGGCAAAGTCCACCCATTCCCGTCAGACATCGTCGCGATCAAGATCCAGCCAACTTTACTTCTCTCTGATCGTGAAATTATGCCAAAAACCAAATAGATGAAGGCGGCGCGAAGCTCCGCTTTCATCTACATTGCTATATCAAACATTTGACGTGGTAGTACCCGTAGAGATTCTTCCAATGTGGTTATTCCTGTTGAAATTTTCTTACGCACACTATGATGAAAAGGTTCATAACCATGATCTGCTAAATAGTCAACTAGTTCTGATTGAGTTCCTTCAGTCATGACTTTTCGTACTTGAGGGGTGACATCGAGTAACTCAAATATAGCCTCGCGTCCTAAATAACCTGAGCCAAAACAATGCTCACAGCCTCTACCAATGCGCCAATCCTGATATTTAACTTCCTGTACTGCCACATTGAGAAACTTTAGTTCTGCTTTTGTTGGTACATAGGATTCAGAACAGAAAGAACAAATTTTGCGGATTAGTCTTTGCGCGACTACCCCTAATAGAGATTCGGCAATCAAACTGGGATGCAGTCCTAAATCTTTCAATCGCGCCACTGTACTAACTGCATCATTGGTATGCATCGTTGATAGAACTAAATGCCCTGTCATCGCCGCCCGAATTGTAATTTCCGCAGTTTCCAAATCACGAATCTCTCCCACCATAATGATGTCAGGATCTTGGCGTAAAATCGACCTTAAACCTGAAGCAAAGGTTAATCCACCAACTTCCTGAACTTGACCTTGGGTAATATTCGATAAATTATATTCAACCGGATCTTCCATCGTAACGATATTGACTTTATCCGTTGCTAATACTTGCAGAGTGGCATATAGAGTACTAGTTTTACCTGAACCCGTTGGGCCAGTAACAATGATTAAGCCTTGGGGTTGAGATATCCAACTGCGATAAATATCTAATAATTGTTCTGTAAAACCAACATCTTCAAGGGTTGTCGTCAGCATTTTGTGACGTGGTAATAGTCGAATTACCGCCTTTTCGCCACCAACGCAAGGAAATGTGCTAACTCGCATATCTAAATCTAGATCAAGATTGTCCGCAGTAACGTAATGCTGAGTAACTCGACCATCCTGAGGACGACGACTTTCACCAATGTTCATGTTACTCATCACCTTGAGAGCCACAATTGTCTTTCGACTCACTTCGGGTGGTAGGATGCGGGTTGTCCTCAAAATGCCATCAATGCGATAGCGCACCCGCAAACCTGCCTCTGTCGGCTCTAGGTGAATGTCACTAGCTCGATGTTGAAGCGCAACGGAAATTAAGGCATTAATCCGATGGGTTTGATCAAGAGCTTGAGACAGGTAAATTTCAGAAATCTCATCTAAGTGCGCTTCTTCATTTGCCCCTGTGAGCGGATTTACAATGGGCGAGGCAATATTGCTGGGTTCAGGAAGATTTTGTCTGAGGAACCATAACAGATAACTTTCAGGAGAAATAGGTATATTTCTGATACCTGTTAAAGTTACATTACTCAGCTTTTTGATTTCTTCGCTGGTTAGTGGATGGGGTGAACCTAAATAAAAATAACCATGCCATAGCAGTAAAGGAATAATAGGAGGAAGGGATTTACGATCATCGAAGTGGTGAAAAAATCGATAGTTTACATCTTCATCCAGTAAGTCAATTCGCAGCCCCCCGCGTTTATCGACTAATAGCTGAAGCGCTTCTTCGCAAGTAATCTCTTGATTGCGGAGTTGCTTCCATACGGAAACTGGTGGATTTAGAGGTAATTCACTCATAATGCGCTCAAGGATATTTAATTCACGTTAAATTTAGTGAGAAAGATTCAAGAACTTTGGTGATGCTTTTTAATCTAGGAGGTGAGTATGTCTGATATACAACAATTACAACTACTAGCGAAAGGGGCAAAGGACTGGAATCATTGGCGAGATATCCATCCAGATGCATTGATCGCTTTAGAAAATGCTACCCTTAACGTTGCTGACCTTCGCTATGCCAACTTAAGTATGGCAAATCTCGAAGGGGCAGATCTATATCATGCGAATTTGATCGAGGCTAACTTACAATATGCCAAGTTAGCCAAAGCTACTTTGAACGGGGCGATCGCGACAGGTTCTCTTCATCATGCCGATCTTAGTGATGCGAATCTTTACAGTACTATTTTTACCTTTGCCGATCTGAGTCATAGCAATTTACAATCGGCTAATGCGATCGGCGCAAACTTTAACAGTACTAATCTCGAAGGAGCGAACTTACAAAATATCAATGCCAGTCATGCCATATTTTGGCAAGCAAATCTAAAAGATGCTGATTTACGTAATGCAGTTTTATGGAATGCCAAGTTGTACTGTGCGGATTTAGAGCGATCGCAATTACAAAATACAGATTTTAGTGGCGCAGATTTAAGCGGGGCAAATCTACGTGATGCAGATTTAAGTGGGGCAGATTTACGGGATGCGAATTTAAGTCGGGCTAATTTGGAAGGAGCAAACCTCCATAAAATCTGCTGGGGGAAAAATGTCAGTGGTCGTGATACTAATTGGAATAATGTGATTGGATTAATGGCTGCACAAAATGTGCCTACAGAGCTTTTATCATATAGCGCTTAGCGCTCAAAACCAAACGAAGAGATTTTTTGAAAGCGTTGCTTAGCAACACTTTCAAAAAATCTCTTGTGGTTCATTTGATCAGCCATTGCTGTAACTATAGCAATGCAAGTTTTGCTTAGGACATAAAACCCAAAAGATGAGTGGCGGAGCGAAGCGCCGCCACTCATCTTTTGGGTTTTGATTTTTGTCCGAGCTATCTCTTGCGTTGCTATATAACCAGTACGCTGATATGCCAAAAAGTCAAAGTAGCGCTTCGCGATCGCCTTTACTTTTAAGGATTGTACGGGAAACCCTACCAGATTAGGTAGAGTCCCCCTGATGTGCTAATCGGGAAAAGTAGTTAATCTGGTATGAGATTAAAGGATTAACACAAAAGTTAAAGTTTAGGAGTTGGAAGCCTTATGGCTAAAGTAGTTGGAATCGACTTAGGTACGACAAACTCAGTTGTCGCCGTCATGGAAGGGGGCAAGCCAACGGTGATTGCAAACGCCGAAGGCTTCCGTACCACACCCTCGGTAGTTGCTTACGCCAAAAATGGCGATCGCTTGGTTGGACAAATTGCCAAGCGTCAGGCTGTCATGAACACCGACAATACCTTTTATTCAGTAAAGCGCTTTATCGGCAGACGTTATGACGAAGTTAGTGGTGAATCCAAGCAAGTCGCATACAAAGTTTTGAAAGTAGGTGAAAATGTCAAAATTGACGCACCTGCGGTTAGCAAACAGTTTGCACCCGAAGAAATTTCTGCTCAAGTATTACGTAAGTTAGTTGACGACGCTAGCAAATATTTAGGCGAAACTGTCACCCAAGCAGTTATTACCGTTCCTGCATATTTCAATGACTCGCAACGTCAAGCTACCAAAGATGCTGGCAAAATTGCAGGTGTGGAAGTTCTCCGCATCATCAACGAGCCAACCGCCGCCGCACTGGCTTACGGACTCGATAGCAAGACCAATGAAACCATCCTCGTATTTGACCTTGGTGGCGGTACATTCGACGTATCGATCCTTGAAGTTGGCGATGGTGTGTTTGAAGTAATGTCCACCAGTGGCGACACCCACCTCGGTGGTGACGACTTTGACAAAAAGATCGTTGATTTCCTTGCGAATCAATTCCAGTCCGCAGAAGGCATTGACCTTCGCAAAGACAAGCAAGCATTGCAACGTCTAACTGAAGCTGCGGAAAAAGCGAAGATTGAACTTTCGAGTGTTACTCAAACCGAAATCAACCTGCCCTTCATCACCGCCACTCAAGATGGTCCTAAGCACTTAGATACCACCTTGACCCGTGCCAAGTTTGAAGAACTCTGCTCTGATCTCATAGATCGCTGCCGTATTCCCGTCGAACAAGCAGTCCGTGATGCCAAAATCGACAAGTCGAAGATTGATGAAGTCGTACTGGTTGGTGGTTCAACCCGTATTCCTGCGGTACAAGAAGTTGTTAAGAAGATTCTTGGCAAAGATCCTAACCAAAGCGTGAACCCTGATGAAGTAGTTGCGATCGGTGCAGCCGTCCAAGCTGGTGTATTGGCTGGTGAAGTCAAGGATATTCTCTTGCTTGATGTTACTCCTCTATCCCTCGGTGTCGAAACCTTGGGCGGCGTAATGACCAAGATCATTCCAAGAAACACCACCGTTCCTACTAAGAAATCAGAAGTCTTCTCGACTGCGGTTGATGGACAAAGCAATGTGGAAATTCATGTCCTCCAAGGTGAGCGTGAAATGTCCAACGACAACAAGAGCTTGGGAACCTTCCGTCTAGATGGCATTCCTCCTGCTCCTCGTGGCGTACCTCAAATTGAAGTTATCTTTGACATTGACGCAAACGGTTTGCTATCCGTAACCGCTAAGGACAAAGGAACTGGTAAAGTTCAAACCATCTCCATCTCTGGTGCTTCGACTTTGCCTAAGGATGAAGTTGAGCGCATGGTTAACGAAGCAGAACGTAATTCTGCGGCTGACAAAGAGAAGCGCGATCGCATCGAAGCGAAGAACCAAGCTGACTCCTTGGCTTATCAAGCTGAAAAGCAAATCAAGGATCTCGGCGACAAGGTTCCTGACGCTGATAAGACCAAGATCGAAGACTTGGTTAAGACTCTCCGTGAATCTATCGCTAAGGATGACCATGAAGCGATCGCTGCTCAAACTGAAGAATTGAAGCAAGCACTCTATGCTCTTAGCTCTTCGGTCTATCAGCAAGGTGGTGCCGAAGCCCCTACAGGTGCTGCTCCTGACGATGGAACTCGCGATGCAGCTAGTGGTGATGATGATGTCATTGATGCTGATTTCACAGAATCGAAATAGTTAATTCTAAAAAAGAGGGTGGGCGCTATGCGCCCACCCTCTTTTTTGCTAATTTAGACTATTGCGCCACTTCGCTAATTGAGCTTTAGTCTTACTATCAATGCGATTTCCTAAGAGATTACTAGTATTAGCCTTTTGTGGTTTTTGCCGACTTTGGACTGATCGCAGAGTTGCTTCCACTTCCTGTTCTAACGCAGTTGCCGATAACCACTCTGCCCCAAATCCGACTGCTGTAAGTTGCTGAGCGCGATCGGAAGTGACGACAATAATACGTTTTAAATGTCTGAGCGGATCGCGTCGGTATTTGCCACATTGACGCTCGATGTAAGTATCCGCAGTTTCATTATGGTCAGTAAAATATAATTTGAGGTTTTTCGTTATTCTTTCGGCTTTGGCAGGAGTTGCCTGTACATAGGCATCAAATACCAATGTGGTTTTATAGCCGTGATAGGCGCTAAAGTTGACCATCGTCTCAGTTAAATGCGATCGCGCAATATCAAACCCTTGCAGATCTCGCATCTCCTGCAAATGCCGCCACAGCCCAATCACGTTATAGCCGTCCACCAACATAACTGGTGGATGTTCCGAAGACATAATGGTAGACCGCTAGCTAGAATTACTTATCTCAATTCTGACATTAGACTTTACAAATGTTGCGTTTCTTTTATAGCAATCCTATTCGAGCATTAAATAATAGGGACTACGGTTAGCGCGAAGTCTAAACATGATCTGAGTTCAAAGACTTTGTAAATGTTGCGATTCTTTGAGTAAAAATATGTACAAATATCTAAATTCCAGCAGGAGTAAGGCAATCACTTGAATTTCAGTATAAGCTTAACACCTCAAAATCAAGAGCTTAGTGTCATAATGAGGCAGACTTATTAAACGAACTAAACCTCGAACAGCAATGGCGAAAAATTCTTCTGCAACGGCAAATAGTCAAGTTGATAAGACTGCTGCGATCGCCCAAGCGACCAAATCTAGCATCAGCCCTGAGAAAAAGAAGGCGCTTGATGCGATCATGCAAAAGATCGAAAAGGATCATGGCAAAGGCTCGATCATGCGTCTCGGCGATGCCACGAATATGCGCGTCGAAACCATCCCTAGCGGCGCATTACCCCTCGATCTTGCCCTTGGCGGCGGACTGCCCAAAGGACGGGTCATCGAAGTCTACGGGCCAGAAAGCTCAGGTAAAACTACTTTAGTACTGCACGCGATCGCTGAAGTCCAAAAACGTGGTGGCATTGCCGCCTTCGTCGATGCCGAACATGCATTAGATCCAACTTATGCGGCGGCTGTGGGGGTTGATATTGATAACTTGTTGATTTCCCAGCCAGACTCAGGAGAAATGGCTCTAGAAATCGTCGATAACCTTGTGCGATCGATGGCAGTAGATATCATTGCGATCGACTCAGTAGCTGCCCTCGTCCCCCGTGCTGAAATCGAAGGTGAAATGGGTGCATCCCATGTTGGTTTACAAGCACGTTTGATGAGCCAAGCTCTCCGTAAGATCACCGCCAATGTTGGTAGATCCAATTGCATCGTCATTTTCTTAAACCAGTTGCGCCAAAAAATCGGCGTATCCTACGGTAGTCCTGAAGTCACGACAGGTGGAACTGCTCTAAAATTTTATGCTTCAGTACGTTTAGATATTCGTCGTATCCAAACCCTGAAAAAAGGTACAGAAGAATTTGGGATTCGCGCCAAGGTCAAGGTTGCTAAAAATAAAGTTGCCCCACCTTTCCGTATTGCCGAATTTGACATTATTTTTGGTAAGGGGATTTCCACCCTCGGCTGTCTGGTCGATCTTGCCGAAGAAATGAGTATCATCGTGCGTAAGGGC
The DNA here is from genome assembly GCF_002251945.1 of Pseudanabaena sp. SR411. Lineage (GTDB taxonomy): Bacteria > Cyanobacteriota > Cyanobacteriia > Pseudanabaenales > Pseudanabaenaceae > Pseudanabaena. The sequence goes on along the minus strand of NZ_NDHW01000173.1, from coordinate 15,488 downwards.
GCATGGTATAGCTATCAAGGCGATAACATTGGACAGGGCCGAGACAACACGATCAAATACATGGAAGACAAACCAGAGTTTGCCCAAGATGTAGAGCGTCAAGTTCGGGAAAAACTCTCCGCAGGTGTCGCAGTTTCAGCAACCAAAGTTGTACCTGAAGAAATTGAGCCTGAAGATGATGATGTCCCACCAGAAGACTTCTAAAACTTTTTACAGCGCTTGGCGCTCAAACCTAAACCAAGAAAAATTTTGAAAGTGTTGCAAAGCACCACTTTCAAAATTTTTCTTGTGGTTCGTTGGATTGGTAATTACTATAAAACAAAGGAGGCGCTTAGCGCCTCCTTTGTTTTAAAAGACTAACATTTCCCTAATTAGCCACTTGTTATCTTTTTTTACTAAGTCATATTCAACCGTATAGCTAGCATCATCCTTTGATGCACCTCGATCAAGCTCACCATTATAGAAATAATTTCTTGATTCCGATATTTTAGCGATAACCTTCGCTTTACTATCGCCATCGGGAGTAACACTATCAACTTCGCTCGATTTTGTTTGATACTGTAAGTAAGAGTTACTAGATTTAAGTTCTTTAGCGCGTCCTTTCCAGTCGCTAAGAGCAGGATCAACTAAAACTTCTTCCAAGAGACTGTCCTCATAGTCTTTACCCAAAGCTTTTGATTTAGTTGCTTGCCATGCTTCGATGAGCTTGGTCGCAGTTTCTTTATCTAAGGGCCCTGGCTGAGCAATTGGTGCGGCATTAGTTTCTTTGATGGCTTGGACTAGAGTTGTGATTGGTTTCTCTAGGGTTACAGGCTGTGGTTGGGTTGAACCACTTAACGCCCGAACAGCCCAAACAACTAAACTAATACATCCAGCTAGCAAAGCGATCGCCACCACAATTACCGTGACTAAACGCCCGACATTAAATTTACGTTTTGGTGGCACTGCATGAGTTGAAGTATGAGCTTGAGAGGGACGTTTGATTTCCTTAACAGACTCATTAACGTTTCTGATCGGTGGTACATGACTGGAACGACGTGAACTAGGCAGATCTCGCGCTACATTCCCAGTGCCATTGGCATTCACATAGGCAGGTCGCTCAATTACAGGAGTTGCCGATCGCTGGAAACGGTTAGGAGTCTCAGGGGCGTAGGTAGAAAGTTTTGGCTCAGCAACAGTGCTTTTCGCAGGATTAAGATCAAAATCACGATTTACATTTGGCGAATCATCGAGAGAAGACATCGCTGCTAAGCGATCGCCACCCACGGGCGAAGTCCATTCCGATGACATTGCGCCAGTATTCGGTAATTCTTCTAGGTAGGCTTGCACTTGTTCGTCAGCAAAATAATCCTTGAGCGAGACGATTTGGCTCATCAGATCGCGAAAATGCGGATAGACCTCTTCTTGGAGCCAGCGTTCGCTATAGAGACATAGCCCAGGTAACAGATCGGGCGCACCTTCAGAGTTTTGGCGGATGAAAGCAATTTGATCCTCTTCAGCACTCTGCTCGATCGCCGCACTTGCTTCTTCTGTTTGCCCCAGCAACAAAGCACATACTGCTTTTTCTAGATAAATATCTTGCTTAGCACTGAGTTTGACTAGCAAGCCCTTAGCACGACGGATCAAAGCTGGTTGGCGCTGAGAAAATCCACGCGCAATTAAAGCATATACAGCGAGATAGGTTGCGACCGAAGATGGACGACGCGCTTCTTCTTCGAACAGGGTTTGCTGCTCGATCGCCGTCATGTAGCTGCGTAATTGCTGAATGAACCGCAAAAAGTCATCAATGCCGAGGCTGGAATAATCATTACCTGAGCCATCAATGCCGCGCCTTGCATCAAGCATCTCTTGCAAAAGCGACATGCCTTTGCGATGTTCATTGGTGTGATTGTCAGGTGAGGCTAACAATTCGAGGATGCGATAGGGACGAAGGCGAAATAGATCGGCTTGGATTTCACTGCGAATACTAAGAAATAATCCTTCCCGCAATAAAATTTCTTGGGCAGATTCTAGGGATGATGCAGCAGTTTCATACTGCCCCTGTTTCCAATATTCACGACCGAGATCTAGATAGGACAGAGATACAGATAGCAGAAGGTCGGGATCATGGGGAGAAATTCTAGCGGACTGATACTCCGCTTCTTCAGGATCGTAGTAGGGCTTAGCAAGGGATAAAACTTTTTCGGATTCGCCGAGTTCGTACAAAATCAGTAATAGTCCAGCAAAGTCTTTTTCGTCAGCTTCAATCTGAGGCGGCAATGTTAATACTGGGCGATCACTTTCAGGATCTAATACATCACTTGCTTCACTAGGAATTGCGCGTTCAGTCAGAGTTTCATAAGCTTTATCAATAATGCGCTTGCGAGAGGCGATCGCGGCATCAGAATATTCTCGCCTTGGCATAGAGAGCAGGCGATCACGATGGGCTTGATGAATTTTATCTAGCCCTGACAGGTGTGTTAAACCAAGGATTCGGTAACAGTCTAGGGGAACTCTCACTTTGCTTTTCTACCCGAAACTTTAATTGAAAATGCCGATCTGAACTCCGATAATACCAACCTGTTTGCCTCTCAAATCAAAGATGCTCCGTATCTAATGCACTGAGAACATTTGATGCAATGTACTCAATTTTTTAAGTACATTAAACGCCCGAATTATACACTAAGTTCATCAACTTGGTGAAAATAGCTAAAAAAGTCAAAGCAGCCATTGGGGCTGCTTTGACTTTTAAGAGTCAAGGGCGATCGCTTTATCAATGGCTAACTTTTGATTGAGGCGGATTTGATAAGCTTGCAGTTCTTTAGGTTTGATGCCACTAATGAGGCTAAAGCTATCCACATCAATGCCACGAGATAACATTTCGATGCACCAAGTATGACGGGCTTGATCAATAGTTAGGGGTGAGCCATCGAGATTGCGATAGGGCTGTGTCCAACGCTCCCACATTTGTTCGATTTCTTCTAATGACAAGAGCTGGCGATCGCTACTGAGAAATAAAAACTCAATGTCATTACTGTTTTTTATATCTTTTAAATCATTCTTGAGATCATTTTTACGAGTCTTGAGATAGGCACTGAGGGGATTATTGGTTGCGGAGCCGTAGCGATGACCAAGAATTTTTTGATTGATTGGTACGGATCTTTCATTACCAGAAGCGTCCTTAGTTCGTAAAATCCCATGATTAGCATGATGCTGATAGTCCGTTAGACATAGGCGCGTAACATCAAGCGCTGTGATCCCTGCTCCAAATAATAAATAGGCGATCGCATAGTCCTTTACCCCACATTTCTTCGCTTGCTGAAGAATTTCCCGAACAGTCTCCGCAGGGATATCAATAATTGGTTTTGCTTGAGAGATGGGGATGACTTCTTGGACAAACATATCCACCAAAGTACTCACAAACTCATCGCGATCGCGCCAAATTGTCTGGACATCACTGGTTAAAGTAATTACGGCATAGCCCAAAATACAAGTATTTAATAAGTTCGCCAGCTTAATTGGCGGCAAAGAATATTGCAAGCGCGAATTAATCAGCACATCATGGATGGCTGTAGCGATCGTTTGATTGACTTGATTAATGCCTTGGGCAAGTGCTTGACGACTCTCTAGGGGGTATTGTCCTGCCTCCCCAACAAGCGATCGCACCAACTCAGGCACGCTTTCAATCGCCCGCAACGAACTCTGAATGTAATATTTGAGAAATCTCCGCAAATCACTCTGACTAGAGATATCTGACACCATGAGCGACTCTCCCACTTGCGCCAACACCAGATATTTTTGCAGACATTCTTGCAATACAGCTAGCAATAACCCATGTTTATTTCCAAAATGCCGAAATAGAGTTACTTCATTGACCTGAGCGAAGTCCGCGATTTGGCGCGTAGTTGTCTCGGTGATTCCTTTGCTAGCAAACAACTCTAGGGCTGTATTGACTATGCGTTGACGAGTAGGAATTCGAGATACAGACATGAGAGCATGTACCATTGAGATGATTTGCAAGTGCTACTTGCATTATTGCTTAAAAAACAGTTAGACTTAACATAACTGTAAGTGATACTTGCATCTCCTCACCACCCTTTAAGTTGTTATTTCATGACCGCCACTACTGAAGCCATCTCAAAAGAACAAAACCTGAACTGGACAAATGTTGCCTTCTTCAGTGCTTTTCATCTCGCTGCCCTAGCTGCGCCTTTTTACTTCTCATGGCAAGCTGTAATCCTTACAGTTTTCTTGCATTGGTTATTTGGCAGCATCGGCATCACTTTAGGATATCACCGCTTACTTAGCCATCGTAGCTTTCAAGTGCCTCAGTGGTTGGAATACATCATCGCCACAATTGGAGCATTAGCGCTTCAAGGTGGGCCCGTATTTTGGGTGGGCGGACATCGCCAGCATCACGGTTTTACAGAAGACAATCAAAAAGATCCTTATTCGGCAAATAAAGGCTTTTGGTGGAGCCACATGATGTGGATCATGTACTCCAAGCCTGAGCATTTTCAACGTTCAAACTACAGCAAATTTGCACCTGATCTTGCTAACGACCCTTACTATAAGTTTCTAGATGTCTACTTCCTATTGTTGCAAATCCCCCTCGCAGCGTTACTTTATGTAATTGGCGAAAAGGTTTTCTCTGGGCTAGGTGTATCGTTCTTGGTTTATGGCGTGGCTGTACGCTCCGTAGCTCTATGGCATAGCACTTGGTTGATTAACTCGGCTTGCCACAAATGGGGTTACAAGAATTTTGCTGAGACTCCTGATCATTCCACAAACCTTTGGTGGGCAGCAATTTTGACCTATGGCGAAGGCTGGCACAACAATCACCACGCTTTTCCTAAGTCTGCAAGGTCTGGGCTGAAGTGGTGGGAAATCGATCCAACTTGGGGCGTAATCAATCTTTTGCAAGCAGTTGGCTTGGCGAAGAAAGTCTACTTACCTGAGCCTTGGCAAGCTAAATAAAAAAGAAAGGGCGCTTAGCGCCCTTTCTTTTTAGGGATCTAGCAAAAATAGATACATTGACGGGATTAGTAGTGTGTAAACCTAATTCAAAATGGTTTAATCAGTGCGGAAATATAAGCATATGGATCATCGCCACATTCGCTTTAGCGATCGCCACGAAGAAGTTGATTTAGAACAGTTGCAAGGATTATTTCGATTGGGAGCTTTTTGGGCAAAGGAGCGAACTTTAGCAGGATTAGCGATTGCAATTTCTAACTCCAAGCCAGTCGTAACTGTGTGGGATGGCGATCGATTGATTGGACATGCTCGCGCCACTAGTGACGGTATTTATCGAGCGACAATTTGGGATGTGGTGATCGATCCTGACTATCGTGGTGCGGGGCTAGGACGCAAATTAGTGCAAACGGTGTTATCGCATCCTAATGTCTGCAATGTTGAGCGCGTTTATTTAATGACGACCCACCAACAAAAGTTTTACGAACAGATCGGCTTTGAGCAAAATTCTTCAAGCACATTGGTTTTATTTAATCGTGCTTGTGATCGCGATCGGCATCTTACAACTTCTGAGCTAGCTCAATCTACAATTAATTTCTAGGTTTGCCATAGTATTGATAAATACTTGCAAAGACTAAAATATATGTGACTATTTATATACATATAGACTTATAGAAGAGTACGGGAGTGCAAAAACTCACTCTAATATGGTCTAGGTCTAAGGCTTCGCTCGGTCAAAGAGGTCTGAACGAAGTCTAGCCTCCAGATAATATCCAACCTTTTTGCCAACCTTTTCAGATCGCTATAGCTTTTTATTATCCCATTTCATTTGGTGGGAGCCAATGCTCGAAACTTCATCTCAAAGTCAGAAACGGACAAGGAGCGAATTTGAACGCCAACTGCATCGCCTAGAACAAGATTCTTTGCGAATGGGTGCACTTGTCGAAAACTCATTTCTTTTAGCTCATGCTGCTCTATTTGAGAGAGATCTTGAATCAGCGACCCGTATTGAGTCCCAAGACAAACAAATTGATCAGATTTATCGCCAAATCGAAATGGAGTGTATCAGCTTAATCGCGCTACAGTCCCCAGTTGCTCGTGATCTAAGGCTTTTGAGCGCTCTCATGCAATTGATCCGAGATATTGAGAGGATTGGTGACTATGCGGAAAACTTAGGTGATATTGCAATTAAGCTTTTTCCTTATCCACCATCCCCCTATCTAGGGGAATTGCAAGTCATGTCTAATCGCTGTCGGGCTATGCTTGCTATGAGTTTAGAAGCGTTAGCTAATCTGGATGAAAATATTGGTTTACAAATTAAGGCGAAAGATGATGCGGTTGACGATGATTATAAGCAGATCTATAACCTCCTCGCTTCTCAAAGGCTATTTGGTGAACCCATGGAACCTGTAATGTTGATGGTATTAGCAATTCATCACTTGGAACGCATGGCTGATCATGCGACTAATGTTGGGCTTCGCGTTGCATATATCGTTACTGGCAAACTTGGCTAAACCAAAAAATGAGAGGAGGCTTTGCGCCTCCTCTCATTTTTTGGAGAGTTATAAAAAACTAGCGCTATAGCAAGGTAATCTAAGTTAAGTGCTTTACGGCACATCTGATTTATGTGGGAAAGTTTTAAGGATTGAAATGAAGTCATATTTGGCGGCTGCCGTACAAATGACCAGTGTCTCTGATGTAGATAAAAATCTTGCTCAAGCAGAAGATTTGATCCAACTGGCAGTGAATCGAGGTGCAGAACTAGTTTGCTTACCTGAAAATTTTTCGTTTTTAGGAGATGAGAGCGAAAAGACAAGGCTTTCTACAGAAATTGCAGAAAAGAGCGAGAAGTTTTTAATTACGATCGCTCAACGCTATCAAATCTTGTTACTTGGTGGTGGATTTCCTGTACCTGTTACTGACAGCTACAATGGCAATCAGGGCAAAATGTACAACACGGCTCTACTGATTGGTCGCGAAGGCGAAGAACTAGCGCGTTATCGCAAGATGCATCTATTTGATGTCAATCTCCCTGATGGCAATACTTATCAGGAGTCAGCAACAGTGCTCGCGGGTACTGAGTCTCCGCCTGTATATTTCTCGGAGAAATATGGCAACTTGGGGCTATCAGTTTGCTATGATGTGCGGTTCCCAGAGCTTTATCGCCATCTATCCCAACAAGGCGCAAATGTATTGTTTGTTCCTGCGGCTTTTACTGCTTTTACTGGCAAAGATCACTGGCAAGTCTTATTACAAGCTAGAGCAATCGAAAATACCAGCTATGTGATTGCCCCTGCACAGGTGGGGATGCATACGCCGCGCCGCCAGTCCCATGGACACGCGATGATTGTTGATCCTTGGGGAATTGTCCTCGCGGATGCAGGTGATCGCATTGGTGTAGCGATCGCGGAAATCCAACCCTCACGTCTTGACCAAATTCGTCGCCAGATGCCATCTCTACAACATCGCACCTTTTCCTGTTCTTAAGAAAAGGCGGTGCTTTGCACCGCCTTTTCTTTTTGGGCAATATTCATAGGATATGTATTAAAATCATAAACAATGGGTGATGCTGGTTTTTTAAGAAATTGCCCCAAGCTAGATCCTCATATTTCAGGCTAATATCCCTAAGCCTTATCAATTCTTTCTCTGGCATAAGCAGCTATGCAACCTTTTCCAGTGCTTGGTAACACGATCCGTCCGCTACAACATCGCGACTTAGAGTTTATTCAGCGATTTGCATCGCCCAATGATCTCGAACAGATTGCGGTCAGCGATCTTAGCGGTTGTCGCAGCCGCCAAAAAATCAGCTTACACCAGCTAGCTAGTTGGTTACCTGCGCCTGTGCAAACCCTGCTCAAGCCCTATGTAAGAGCCTATGTTTCCGAATGTAATGGCATTATCCAAGGCTTTATTCGGGTTTCACCTTTTAATAACAACAGTAGTACTTGGCAGATTGATCGCGTCGTGGTTTTGCCAGAAGCTCAGAATGGTCAGCACAATGTTGGTACACAACTGATTCGCTACTGCCTCGAGTCTTGTCTAGAGGCAAGAACTTGGGTATTACAGGTTGACATTAACCAAAAAGATACGATCGCTCTCTATCGTCAAAATGGCTTTCAGCCCCTCGCGCAATTTACTGATTGGGAAATTGATACGGCAAGTCTGCACGAACTCGCTCAACATTCTCCTGATCTGCCAAATCTGATGCCCGTGAGTAATGCGGATGCTAGCTTGCTTTATCAACTTGATACCGCCGCGATGCCTCCACACATTCGCCAAGTTTACGATCTCAATGTTGATGATTTTCGAGCCAAGACGATCGACAAACTGGTTAATCATAGTTCTTTGCTGATTAATCATTTACAGGATGTGTCGGGCTATGTCTATGAGCCACAACGCAAAGCGGCGATCGGTTATTTTTATCTGCTATTGCAGCGTCCAACCGTCAATCAGCCCAATGAAAAACTAGTTCATCATTGCCAGCTAACAGTTCACCCCGCCTACACATGGCTTTATCCTGAACTTACTTCACAAATTGCCCAAATTGTCACGAAGCAATCTCCTGAGAAATTATCTGAGCATGTTAGTCTCCAACTATCTTCGGCAGATTATCAACCCGAACGTGAAGATTATTTAGAAAGTATTCATGCCCAACGTCAAGGACATTCTTTGCTAATGGCGCGTTCAGTCTGGCATAAGATTCGGGAGACTAAACCTGTCCTTGATGGCTTACAACTTTCACGCATGTTGTCAGGTTTACAGCCTACTCAAAAGCCTATCCCAGGCCGAATCGAGACTTTACCTCAACAGCATCAACATACTGATGAGTCACTTTAACTTTAAGTAGATGAGCATAATTAATTACAAACCCAACCCTGTAAAGTTGCGCCCCGCAGGGGTACAACTTTACAGGGTTGGGTAATTTATTCAGGTACTTAGATGTGAGGAGAGATCGCTTGATCAAGCTATGGAAATCGTGTCATAGATTTGTTATTCAAACTTTTTCTTGCCATAGGTTTAATAACAAATTGCGATCTGCTTCAGCACAATATGCTAGAAGAAACTCACTTAATGAAGTTATTGTTAACTGATCTAATTTTGGTTCAATTTATACAAAATGAAGATCCACAAGATCGCTAGGATTAGACACTGGACATTTAGGCATTGGATGCACCTTTAAAAACGCTTGACTATGAAAATTCTCAAAATCCAGACATTACGTGGTCCAAATTATTGGAGTATCCAACGACATCAGCTTGTAGTTGTGCGATTAGATTTAGAGGATTTTCAAGTACAACGAGCTAGCTTTTATCAAAATTTATGCAAAGTGTTGCCAAGCTTTGCGGGGAAAGACATAGCTCAGCGACCAGATATCAGTGACGCTGATTTTTTAGCGGAAATTGTTAAAGATATTGCGATCGCCCTCCAAGGCTATGTGGGCATGAAGGTTGATTTTGGAGCCATTAAACAGACTGTTGAAAAAAATGTCTATCAAGTAGTATTTGAGTATCAGACCGAGGGCGCAGGAAGGTATGCCGCCCGCGCCGCGATACGGATTTGCACCAGTATTTTAGAGACAGGAACCTATGCAACTGCTGAATTGCAAGAAGATCTCAAGGATTTAAGAGATATTCGCCTTGATGGTCAGCTAGGACCAAGCACTGAGTCAATTGTCGCTGAAGCTAAAGCAAGAAACATTCCTTGGTTAGAGCTTGGTAGCAGAGCCATGATTCAACTTGGTTATGGTGTACATCAAAGTCGGATTCAAGCAACTTTATCCAATAAAACGGGGATTTTAGCGGTAGAGCTAGCCTGTGATAAGGAGGGGACAAAGAGCATTTTACGTGCTTCAGGAATACCCGTACCAAGGGGAACGACGATCCGATCGCCTAAATATCTAGAGGATGCAATCGCTGAGGTTGGTGGATTCCCCATCGTCATCAAGCCTTTAAATGGCAACCATGGACGTGGCATCACCATTGATGTGCGTACTGTGAAAGAAGCGATCGCCGCCTTTGACATGGCGCAGGAAGTATCAGAAGAAGTAATTATTGAGCGTTTCCACACAGGGCGCGATCATCGCATATTGGTGATCAATGGCAAATTTGTCGCCGTTGCTGAGCGCGTTCCTGCCAACATCACAGGTGATGGGGTCTCTACCATCTCTCAATTAATTGAAATTACCAACCAAGATCCCCGTCGTGGCGATGGTCATGATAATGTCCTGACCCGTATTGAAATTGATCGCACCAGCATGGATATTCTTGTCAGACAAGGATTTACGCTGGAATCTGTACCACCCAAGGGTCAAATCTGCTATCTCAAGGCAACAGCCAACTTAAGTACAGGTGGTGTATCGGTTGATCGCACCGATGAGATTCACCCTGAAAATATCTGGCTAGCCGAGCGCGTGGCAAGAATTATTGGTCTGGATATTGCAGGGATCGATATGGTCACTGAGGACATTTCCTTACCTGTGCGCGAGACTGATGGGGCGATCGTCGAGGTAAATGCTGCGCCTGGTTTCAGAATGCATACGGCTCCTAGCATTGGTACACCCCGCAATGTGGCTGCGCCAGTTATCGATATGCTGTTCCCCACGGGATCACCTACTCGTGTTCCCATCGTCGCCATCACAGGAACAAATGGTAAAACTACTACCACGCGACTAATTGCCCATATTTTCAAGCAAACTGGCAAGCGAGTTGGTTACACTACTACCGATGGGATCTACATTGGTGAATGCTTAGTCGAGAAAGGCGATACTACGGGTCCCTATAGCGCCCAAGTAATTCTTCGCGATCCCACCGTTGAAGTTGCGATCCTTGAAACTGCTAGAGGCGGTATTTTGCGCTCAGGTTTAGGGTTTGATGGCTGCGATGTCGGTGTAGTGATGAACGTAGCTGCTGATCACCTCGGTATTGGCGACATTGACACAATTGAAGACTTGGCGCAACTCAAGAGCGTAGTGGTGAAGACGACTCTACCAAGCGGCTATGCAGTGCTAAATGCTGAGGATCCATTGGTTGTTGCCATGGCACAAGCAGTGCAGTCCAAGATTGCGTATTTCAGTATGAATCCTGAGAATCCATTGATTAAGGCACATATTGCCGAAGGTGGACTTGCTGCCGTCTATGAAGACGAATTTCTGACAATTTTGAAAGGTGATTGGAAATTGCGGATTGAAAAAGCAGTAAATGTACCTCTAACTCTCGGTGGACGGGCTGCTTTCAACATTCAAAATGCCCTAGCGGCTAGTTTAGCGGCTTTCGCCCAAGATGTGCAGATCGAGCAGATTCGCCAAGGTTTAGCCACCTTTGTCGCTTCTAGTGAGCAAACCCCCGGACGGATGAATTTGTTTGACCTAGGTAAGTATCACGCGCTGGTTGATTATGCTCATAATCCTGCGGGATTTAAAGCGATCGCTGATTTTATCCAAAAATGGGAAGGTGAAGCGATCGGCGTGATTGGCGCACCTGGCGATCGCCGCGATGAGGACATCATTGAGCTAGGACAACTGGCAGCGACCATGTTTAGTCGCATTTTTATTAAAGAAGACAAGGATTTGCGGGGACGCGCTCCTCGTGTGGTGGCTGATTTGTTGCGTCAAGGAATCGAAGAAGTGGATAGCAATATCCCCTGTATTACAATTCTTGACGAATCGGAAGCGGTCACAGCCGCCTTAGATAGCGCCCCTCAAAGTAGTTTAGTTGTGGTATTTCCTGACAAAGTGGATCAGGCAATTAGCATTATTGAGTCTCGAAAATCTAAATTGCAATAATAGAGCAAATAAAAGCAAAAAAAGAATGGCGACTCTTTGCGTTGCCATTCTTTTTTTGCTTTATGTCTTGAGTAAAACAAAGTATAACTTTTGGTAGTCCTAAAAAGGTAAGGATAGGCGGCGCTTCGCGCAGTCTATCCTTACCTTTTTAAATCCTTTCCTTTGCAGGACTACCTAACTTTGGCACTGGACAGCTAATTAGTGATAGAGCGATGAAGCTGTTGATTGGCAAGGCTTTACAAGTAAATTGCGACTAAAGCCTGAAATCGTTGCCAGATAGAGGTTACAGCTTGATATCACTAATTAGTGAGCCAGCGCCCTAACTTTTTTACTTTTTAATCCATACGGATACAGAGCCACCATTGCAACGAAACTCGGCCCAACCTTCATCGTTGGTTGTTACAGGCTCATCGACATGCTCAGTGATATCAATATAGGTACTATTTGGATGTCCAATATTCATCCATTTTCGTCCATCATCACCATTACTTAGCACTACCGCCATCCCACCAGAATGCTCGTCATCTCCCAATCTTGTCCAGCCAATCGTATTAGGATGGTCAAAATAGTCAATCTGATCGCCATAGCAGTAGGTTTGCCGAACTAAAAGGAACTTATCAAGTAACCATTGGTGGCTATCCATCCAAATTTCGTACTCATTGCCATCTTTTCCCCAATCTTTGTAATGTGCGCCGTAGTAATCACCGTAAAAAATACAAGGATATCCTTCACGTCGGAGCAAAATTAGTGCATAGGCAAGGGGCTTAAACCAAGACTCGACGATTGATTCTAATGATTGCAGTGGTTGAGAGTCGTGGTTTTCTACCAAGGTAACTGCAAGAGTTGGTTGATCTTTGACCAAGGTATTTTCAAAGATTTGGCTGAGGTCATAATCTTTGCCAGCTTGACTAGCAAGATGGAAATTTAGGTGTAAAGGTGCATCGAATAGATCAACTTTGCCTTCGGTAACCTCAATGAAATTATGCAAAGCCTCAACTTCGTAAGACCAATATTCTCCTACAGCAAATAAATCACGTTTGGCATAATGACGCACATGCTCTAACCATTCTTGAAAGAATTCTGCGGAAACATGTTTGACCGCATCAAATCGGAAGCCATCCACATGAGTAGTATCATAAATCCACTCTCCCCAATATTTGAGTTCTCCCTGTACTTCAGAATTTTGCATATCAAGGTCGCAACCCATTAAATAATCAAAATTACCTTTTTCGAGATCAACATTTTGGTCAAAGGATTTGCCCTTGAGTAAGTAGATAGCATCTTCCCCTTCGTTGTAAACGTTGTAATCGATCGCATCAAAATGCCACCAATGCCATTCCATTGTTGAATATTTGCCCTTGCGACCTTCAAAGGTGAAATGCGTCCAAGCCTTGATCTTTTGATACTCACCGATCGCCTGATTGCGATTTTCCATGCTAAATGGTGTTGCTTCTACTTCTTCTGTCTGATCGGCTCCCAGTTTGTGATTAAACACTACATCAGCATAGATATGAATTCCTGCTTTCTGGGCAGCTTTGATAGCGCGAATATATTCGTCTTTAGTGCCATATTTAGTTCGGATGGAACCCTTTTGGTCAAACTCCCCAAGGTCAAACAGGTCATAAATGCCATAACCCACATCCATTCCTCCACCTGTGCCTTTATAGGCAGGTGGCAACCAAAGGGAAGTAATGCCAATTTTCGCTAATTCCTCGGCTTTCTCAGCTAACTGATTCCATAGGCTCCCATCATCTGGCAAGTACCAATGAAAGTACTGCATCATCACACCATTCTGGTCAGACATTGTTACATTCTCGGTGTAAGGGTAAAAAACAAACTAGAAGCAAGAAAATTCTTGCTTAATTGCGAGATCCTCTAAGCAATAAATTCTTGGGGATCACACCTGAATAACGTATAAAAGTAAATCTAGACTATTTTAGCAATTTAAGATTTCACTCTATGGACATAAGGGCTTTTAATCATCTGTCTTCAAAAGTATTAAGACAAATCAAACATCAAAGAGCAAATAGGACTCTTTATATTCAGATCTGCTTTTTCCTAATGACAATGACGTTTTGCGCCTACTCTGATTGTGTTTTAACGAAGGATGAGATCGCTTCATCTACTAGCTAAATACTATTTGTTACATTTTATTTCGTAGTTCATCAAGTCACTCATTTCATTCCATAAATCAACCACACTTTTGCAAATGTAAGTGGCTGAGTTTCAACTGATGTTTCGTGGAAGTATAGCCAAGCAAGAGATAGCTAGGACAAATCAAAACTTACATTGCTATAAGCTATGTGATGCCTGATGTTTTGGGATGGTAGCCCTACAGGATCTAAAATGCGATTCAGCTAGAAATTCATCATCTGAGTTCCACGTAACATCAGAGATCATGACAGCGCTTTGCGCTTAAACCCAAACAAAAGAGATTATTGAAAGCGTTGCTTTGCAACGCTTTCAATAATCTCTTTGTGGTTCATTTGATCAGGAATTGCTGCAAAAATAGAAGATTGAGAAGATTCAAATTAAGAAAATATATTTCCTTAGAGAACTTTGCAATAACATTTCAATTAAAATTCTTCGATTTCTAATTGTCCAACAATAAAAGCGACACAGCCGAAAGCACAGGTAATCGGTAAGGGGTTCTTGAGGATAAAGCTAAAGATTGAGGCTAAACAAGAAATGGCGATCGCTGCAAATGTCCAAGTCTTTTCATCATCACTCATTCCCTTGGCATTTTTAATGGCTCGAAGTGTATCGTTAGGAATTGGCAATGGCATTACAGAACTAGGTGGAAATGCCCAGTAATTGCAGCAACGTTCCACAAATAGGTCAGTCCAACCATTTTCTTGACACCATTCGTCAATCCATTCATCCCGAAAACGCTTCATATGCACAAATTATTCAGTAGTTCTCTAAATAGAGAAACATGAGCGGCGCTTGATTGCTACTCATGTTTCTTTTACTTAGGTTAACAGGAGATCTATTGATTGGGGTATAAGTTACAAAAACTTAAAGGTAAGAGGGTATATTTTACCCTCTTACTCATTTGATTGAAACTTCAGTGTGAACTTCAGAGATCGCCTCAACCGTGGGCGGACTATTCACACCGCGAATTGTGTCGAAAGTCCCTTTGATAAAACCTGCGATCGGCACAGCTACCAATAAACCTAAAACACCATTTAACTTAAAGCCAATATCAAGAGAAATTAGCATCCAGACAGGATTTAACCCCGTTAACTCGCCAACAATTCGAGGACCTAGTACATTCTCCACAATCTGAATAATTGCTACGGCAACTAGTAAAACCTTGACTCCGAGCCAAAAATTTTGTAGGGCAATTAATAGGCTAACGGTGATAATTGTGCTAGAGCCGCCAAGGGGAATTAAACTGGCAATGCCGATACCAAAGCCAAAAAGTTGGGCAAGGGGAACCCCTAAAATTAGCATAGCGGTAGTTTGCGACACACCGAGGATCGTTGCTAAAGTTACCTGTCCAACAATAAAACGCTCAAAATTACGCGGCAATAAATTTCGAACTTGATCGTTCCATTTTTGAGGTAGCCAACTGAGCAAGCCATTCCATAGAAATGAGCCACGTAGGACAAGAAAAATCGAGAATATCAAAGTTAAGAAGATATTTACAAGACTACCGATCGCTCCAAAGACAATACTAAAAAGTTGACTAGTCAGCGATCGCAAGACACCCGTTAACTTTTCGATTAGTTGATTGAAAGTACTACTGATATCG